>JABDNZ010000024.1 GCA_013043565.1 Gemmatimonadota bacterium
GCGCAGCAGAGAGCTGAGCCGACCCGACCTGTATGGGGGGCTGTCCGTCGCTTTTGGGGTGGACCAGAGCCTTATTGTGAACGAATACGGGATGACGGAGCTCCTGTCCCAGTTCTACGAATCTCACCTGGCCGAGGCATGGAGGGTTGGGGAAACCGTGCCGAAGGAGGTCCCTCCTGTGGAGGGCCGATTCCATCGGGGTCCGCCCTGGGTCAGGACTCAGATCCTGGACTCCATGACGCTGGAGCCCAAGGGTGCTGGGGAAGTCGGGGTGCTGGCTCACATGGATCTGGCGAACCTGGGCTCGGTGGCTCCGGTTCTCACCGAGGACTTGGGGTGCCTGGTTCCCGAAGGCTTCCAACTGGTCGGGAGGTCTCCCGGGAGCGAGCCCCGGGGTTGTTCCCTGGCCATGGAGGACTTCCTGGCTTCACATGGAGGGAGACCATGACCCCCTTCCGAGCCTGGTATGCACCGCCGGGGTTTTCGGTCGGCCCGGAGGAAGTGGCACAGGGAGCTGTCGTGCTTGATGGGCCCGGGGGCGTCGAGGGGCCCGGCTACGAGTACGCGGCTCTGCCGGAGCCGCGGCTGTTGGAGGTGATGGGGATCCTCCGCCGGGCATGGTCTGCGGGCATTGCGGACATTCGGTTGAGCCGGGTGGTGGAGGCCGTGGATCGGGTAGCGGGGCGCTTGTTGGAACCGGGTGACAGACTGCGGGAAGAGGCCCTCCTCGCGGTGGAGGCCTTCAGTGGATTCTCACCCCCGATGGCGGAGGCCGTCCTGGACGGCATGGCTCGAAGCTGGATGCGGGAGGGGGTTTGGGACCTGATTCGATCAGAGTTTCCGGACCCCGGGGTCTTGGACGGTTTTTGCCCGGGCCCCGCCGGGGATGAGACCAGAGCTGCCGGGTTCCCCCTCACCTTCCACCTGGGCGCGGGCACGGTACCTGGTGTTGCCACCACCTCCCTGATCAGGAGCCTTCTGGTAGGCTCCTCCGTCATCTTGAAACCGGGGGAGGGAGACATTCCCCTTCCGGTTCTTTTTGCCCAGGGGCTCGAGGAGGAGGACCCGGAGCTGGCGAAGCGCATAGCCGTGTTCTATTGGCCGGTGAACGAGAGCGGCCGAACGGAGACGGTGCTGAACGCGGCAGATCTGGCCGTGGTTTACGGGGGGGACGAGACCGTTCGGTGGGTCCGGGAGCGATTGCCCCCTCACGTCCCACTACGGGCGTACCGCCACCGTATGGGTTTCGGACTGGTGGGAAGGGGCGCGCTGTCCAGTGACGACGAGGGATCGGCCGGCGGCCGGAGTTCGGCCCGGGCCGCGGCCCTGTCCGTAGCCATTTTCGACCAGCGGGGGTGCGTATCCCCCCATGTCTTTCTTGTAGAGACCGGAGGTGAGGTAACCCCGGAAGAATGGGCGGTAAACCTCGGGACTGCCCTGGAAGAGGTGGAGCGGACTCTCCCATCGGGAAGTCTCACGCTGGAGGAGGGGGCAGCAATCCAGCAGTTACGTGGTGCCGCTGAGCTGGCAGAAAGCATGGGGGAGGGTACCGTCCTCCACGGTGGAAAAGATGGAAGCTGGACGGTTCGCTTTGTGCCCGGAGGGACCGTGGCGCCGTCTTGCCTGGGCCGGACCGTCCGGGTCATTCCAGTGCAGGATATGGAAGAGTCTCTGGAAACCCTGAAAGCTTGGATGCCCTACCTACAGACTGTGGGGATGGCCGGTCTGGATGACCGGTTGCCCGTCCTGGCCGAAGCTCTGGCCCGGATGGGGGTGAGCCGGATTACGCCTCTGGTAGGGATGCCCTGGCCGCGCTCGTGGTGGCACCACGACGGCTCCGGCCCCTTGAGGGATCTGGTGAGGTGGACCGACGTGGAAGGTGGGGGGACGGTCAGCTGAGGTAGCGCCTCAGGGTCTCGGCCTGGTCCGGGGTGTACCCGAAAAAGACCACCGAGTCCAGGGTGGAGTCGGTGGCGGTGAAAGCCCGGATCTCCTCCACCATGATTCTCGCGGCTTCCGAGAAGGGGAACCCTCCGACTCCCGTTCCCAGCACCGGAAAGGCGATGGAGCTGATGTCCTCATGCTCCTCGGCCAGTTCCAGGGCGGTGCGAGTAGCGCTCCGGATGGACTCCGGCGAAACGGGGACGTCGCCCATTGCCGCGGCGTGGATCACATATCGGGCCCTGAGGTTCCCGCCCCCGGTGATGGCGGCCCCGCCTACCGGAAGAGGACCATGCTGGCGGAGGAACTCGTCGCATTCCGCCTGGATCGAGCCGCCCCCTCGCTTGGCCAATGCTCCGGCGACTCCCGTTCCGAGGCGGAGATGGTTGTTCGCCGCGTTGACCACGGCGTCACCATCGTACGTGGAGATATCGCCTTCTACCACATGGATGATCGCTGGCACCGTTCCCCTGTCCCCTGCGGGCGGATTAGTCTTCCGGCTGCGGGTCGGCCCGCCAGATCACCATCTGGCGAGTGTTGTTGGGGGCTTCTTCGACCCTGAGTGTGAGAACATCGCCCTCGGAAATCCTCAAGTCGTCACGGATTTCCTGAGGGATGGTGATCCGTCCACCCACCCCGATCGTCACGTCGCCGTAATACAAAGTCCGGAAGATGGCCATCCAGCCTCCCGCATTCCCAAATGTGTCAGAGAAGTTTTCAATCTAAGCCTTTGGCCTTGGACCCGCACTATTTTCCCTTGCGGTCCCTCGTTTTTGGCGGGGCTTGACGCCTCATGAAGGGTGATGTCAGATGGTGCGTAGGGTGAGGTGATGCGGTGAACCAAGACCAGGAGGCGGCCCGATGTTGAATTCCCTGTCGAATGGAATCCCCGTCAAGCTGACAGGTGTGACGAAGCGGTTCGGTAGCCACACCGCAGTATCGGCTTTGGATCTGGAGGTTCCCAGGGGATCTATCTATGGGTTGCTGGGGCCGAACGGCTCGGGAAAGACCACCACCCTCCGTATCATCATGGGGATCCTCCTTCCGGACGAAGGGGAGGTGGAGCTGATGGGGGGGGCTCCCGGTGTGAAGCAGAACAGGCGGGTCGGGTATCTGCCGGAGGAGCGTGGCGTTTACAGGAAGATGAAGGTTAGGGACCTACTCGTGTTCCTGGGTGAGATCCGAGGCCTGGCCCGAGGCGAGGCGCTGAGAAGAACCATGGAGTGGCTGGATCGCCTCGACCTGACCGACTGGGCGGATAAGCGGACCCAGGACCTCTCGAAGGGCATGCAGCAGAAGGTCCAGTTCATAGGAACCGTCCTTCATGAACCGGACATCCTCATTCTGGATGAGCCCTTCAGCGGGTTGGACCCCATCAATCAGGAGGTCCTGGAAGGGATCGTACGGGAGTTTCAGGCCCGGGGCACCACGATCCTTTTCTCCACCCATTTGATGGATCACGCCGAGAGGCTATGCGAACGGGTCTGCCTGATCTCCAAAGCCGAAAAGGTCTTGGATTCGGACCTCAAAGAGTTGAAGAGGAAGGAGCGGAAGGGTCTGGTGGCCGTGGAGTTCGAAGGCTCCGATTCTTGGCTCCGGGGGCCGGAGGTCAAGGAGATTCGAGCGGTGGGAGATGCGGTCCACCTCGTCCTGAAGGAGGGGGCTGACCACCAGGAGATTCTTCGACGAGGTGTGGCTGCCGGTGTTCGAATCGACCTGTTCGACTTGGTGGAACCTCGCCTCCATGAGATCTTCGTCCGTCACGCCGGAGACCCGGACAACGGGGATGATCCGGTGGCCGGAGGGGAACTCGCTAGAAGCCTTGGCGGGAGCATGGCCGGTGAAGGGGGGATCCGATGAAAAACGTCCTCACCATCATCCGTCGGGAGTACCTCCAAAGGGTGAAGAGCAAATGGTTCCTGGTGTCCACCCTGGCGGCTCCGGCCTTCCTCATCGCCTCCATGGTTCTTCCCATACTCTATGAGACCGGGCAGCAGGAGACACGGCGTCATCTTGCGTTGGTGGACGAGACCGGGGTCCTGGCCGACCGGGTCGAGCCCAGGCTGGAAGAAGCCGGGTACACGGTGGCGCTGGCGCCCCCGGGGTCCGAGGACTCCCTGAGACGGCAGGCGTTGGAAGGAGAGTTGGGAGGATACCTGGTGCTGGGGGACGATGCCCTCTCGAGGGGACATCTCACCTTCTATGGCCCCCAGGGCCCCGGTGCCTTTCAAGGGATGGCCATCCGCGGCGTGTTGGTCCAGTCGGCTCTGGAAGCCCGGCTCGCCGAGACGGGCTCGGAGATCGACCTGAACGCTTTGTTCGGCGGTGGGAGCATGGACATTCGGGTCCTGGAAGAGGCTTCGACAGGGACCACCGAGGACGAACCGGCATTCGTAGGGGTGTTCATCGGGGCCATGCTCCTCTACATGGTCGTGCTGATGTATGCCGCCGCAGTCATGCGGGCCGCCCTGGAGGAAAAGACAGGTCGGATCGTGGAGATCCTCATTTCTTCCGTCAGGCCCTGGGAGTTGATGCTTGGCAAGATCGTGGGGGTGGGGTCCGTGGGCCTAACGCAGTTGGGCGTTTGGATTCTGTGCGGGATCCTCGGCCTTACCTTCGGCGTGCCTGCCCTGGCGGCCAGCCGGCCCGACCTCCTGGACTCGGAAACCATCGCCCAGGCCCTCCCCAGCCTCGGGCTCGTGGTCCTCTTCGTGTTGTTGTTCCTGGGTGGGTACTTCCTCTACGCGGCCGTGTACTCGGCGGTGGGAGCCATGTGTTCGACGGAAGAGGAGGCCCAACAAGCTCAGTTCCCCGTGGTGATTTTCCTGGTGGCTCCGGTGATCCTTCTCATGCCGATCATGGAGAACCCCAACACGACCTTTGCGGTGATCATGTCCATGATTCCGCTCTTCAGCCCGGTTCTCCTTTACGCCCGGGCCGGAGCGGCGACAGTGCCTTTTTGGCAAATCGCGACGTCACTCACTCTCCTTTACCTCGGGGTATGGGTGGTTGCGTGGATCGCGGGCCGAATCTACCGCGTGGGAATCCTGATGCAGGGCAAGCGCCCGACACTTCCGGAGCTATGGCGTTGGGTGAGGGAGGCCTGACGGGCTTGGTGCTAGGGCAGGGCTGATCGTAACAGAGCCTGGAGCTGAACGTCTTCCAGGCTCCGTGCCTTCAGCATGGCTTCCTCGAAGGTTTCCTCTATGATGATAACGGTCGTGCGTACTGCCTCTTCGTCGTCCCCCGGATCCCCCGGGAAATAGCAGAGAAGAGCTCGATAGGTGTCCGGGCGTCGGGGGTCGTCTTCGAACTCCAGATAGACGTCCCAGAAACGACCTTCATGGCTGACGGTCGCAAGGTGATGCCCGGAAGACGGCGGGGGCGGAGACGGGTTCTTGGTTGAGGCATTCATGGAAATCAGGGTAGTAGAGCCTCCTCGGGTTCTCAACCTTCTACTGTGGTTCTTATCACACTTGGCCCCCTTTCCGCAAGGAAATCCGCCTTTTTCACTCGGGCACAACCACCGAGCCTCTCTTCCCTCCCGAAGCCTGGAGCAGCAGTCCCCGGAGCATCAGAGCGCGTGTCCGCTGGGGGAACCAAGGGCAGGTTTCCCGGGCGTTCATTCGACGTTGACACCCCTATGGACCGACTCTAGCTTCCCCTACCGTTTCTCAACGGAACTATTTCGGGCACCAGACGTTATTTTGCGGGCCTTTTCAGGCATTTTGAGCCTATGAAGAAGCCGTGGCGATTCGCGGCCATCAGCGCCATCGCGATCCTTGCTACCCTGGCCTTCGTGCAGTCGCAGGAGGGGGACACTCCGCCGCCTCCGCCGACGGGCATGACGGTCCACCCTATCGCCTTTCCCCATAACACCCATGCCGGGCCACCGGATGCCGGTGGGTTCCAGATCGACTGTCAGTACTGCCACTTCGCTGCAGAGCGGTCCGTCGACGCCGGAATGCCCACCGTGTCCGATTGTATGGGGTGTCATCTCATAGTCCGGGGAAGGAACAAACCCGAAGAAGTCCAGATCCTCAAGGATTTTTGGGCTCGGGGTGAGCCTATTCCGTGGGTGCGGATCTACAAGGTGGCAGACCATGTGAGGTTTCCCCACATGCGCCATGTGGCGAAGGACGCCGGCGCCCTGGAGTGCCAGGAGTGCCATGGCGTAGTGGAGGAAATCGAGGTCATTGAAGAGGTGGAGCAGCCCCTGAAGATGGGCTGGTGCATTCAATGCCATGTGGACAACGAAGCCTCCATCGATTGCACCGTCTGCCACTACTGATGGCGTTAACCCCTTGCGTTGGAGCTCGCCCGGTCATCGCGGCAGGCTCCCGATAAAGGTTTGAGTTCATGACCGAAGGAATCAAACGGCGGGATTTCCTCAAGGTGGTAGGAGCGGGAGGTGCCGGCGCCACCATGTTCGGCTGCTCCACGGAGAGAGTGGAAAAACTTCTCCCTTATGTGGTGCCCGACGAGGAGACCGTCCCTGGAGTGGCGACCTGGTACACCTCCGTCTGCGGGGAGTGTCCGGCGGGGTGTGGAGTCTGGGTTCGAACTCGAGAAGGCAGGGTCGTGAAGGTGGAAGGGAATCCGGAACACCCGATCTCGGAAGGGACTCTCTGCTCGAGGGGGTATTCGGCCATTCAGGGGCTTTATAATCCGGATCGTCTTTCTTCTCCCATGGTCCGGGGGGGTGACGGGTTCTCGGCAATCGGATGGGACGAGGCCGAGGAACTCCTCGCTCGGAGGCTGGGTGAAGGGGACAACCACCTCTTCCTTGCCGGTCGGATGGGCCCCTCACTGACGGAGCTGGTAGACAACTTCCTTTCCGGCGTCGGTGGCATCAGGCGTGAGTACGAGGGGCTGTCCGAGGCTCCCCTCAGGGAGGCAACTCGTATCGCCTTCGGACGAGACCGGATACCGACGTACGATTTCGCACAGGCACGGCTGATCTACTCCTTCGGAGCCGATTTCCTGGAGACTTGGCTCTCTCCGGTTTCGCACCATAGAGGTTTCGCAGAGATGGCCGGGGTGGACGACCACGGGTCGAAGGGTCGAATGGTCTTCCTGGCTCCCCGCCTCTCCTTGACGGGACAGAATGCCGACGAGTGGGTCCCCCTCAGTCCGGGGTCCGAAGCGGTGGTGGCCTTGGCGATGGCTCACGTGATCGTGCGGGAGGGGGGAGACGCCGGGACCTACTATCAGCGTTTGTTGGAGGGTTACGATCCCGGGAGCGCGGAGGGAGCCTCAGGTGTCCCGGCGGATGAGATCGAAGCTCTGGCCAGACAGTTCGTGGCAGATGCCCCGAGCCTTGCCGTGGGCCCCGGTGTGGCAGGGCACCATCGAAACGCGACAGCTGCGAACCTGGCCGTCCACATCCTGAATTACGTGGCTGGAAACATTGGCCGAACCGTACGGCTCTCGGACGTGGACCAGGGAGCTTCCGCCCGCCCCTTCGGAGAGCTGGCTTCTGCCATGGAAGCCATGCCCCAAGCCGGTGTGGTCATGGTTCATGGCACGAACCCCGCCTACTCCTTGCCTGGCAGCGCAGGGTTCAGGGAAGCCTTTGCTTCGGCCGGCTTCCGGGTGTCTTTTGCCTCGGCCATGGACGAGACGGCGGAGTTGTGCGATCTGGTTCTCCCGGATCGCCACCCTCTGGAAGCCTGGGGGGATTCCAGCCCTCGTCCAGGCCTCTACGCCCTCCAGCAGCCCGCCATGCAGCCCGTCTCGGCCTTCGAGTCGAAGCAGCTTGGTGATGTGCTTTTATCCGTCTCTCTGAGAATGGGGAACGATCTCGGGGCGGCCACCTTCTTCGATTTTCTCCGAGGGGAATGGCAGGGGATTCAACCCCTTGTCGCCCCGGGGCGGGATTTCGACGAATTCTGGCGGGAAACCCTGAGGAAGGGGCTCGCCGGTTCGTCCGGTCGGGAACCGGAGAGCGGTGCGCAACTCCGGTCACCTGATGCGATTCTGAATTTCGACGTACCGGAATTGGACGGAGATGGAGACTTCGCCCTGATCGTGTATCCGTCTCCTCGATTCGGGGACGGAAAACACGCCGACAGGCCGTGGCTTCAGGAGCTCCCGGACCCCGTCAGCAAGATGGCGTGGCACTCATGGGTCGAGGTACACCCTACCGCTGCAGAGCGGTTGGGCGTGGAGACCGGGGACCTGGTTTTGGTCCAGTCAGCACACGGTGAGGTCGAAGTTCCGGTATGGGCTTACCCGGGCATCCGGGAAGACTCCGTGGCCCTCGCCATGGGTGGGGGTCATGAGAGTTTCGGCCGCTACGCCCGGGGTATGGGCGTGAACGCCATGGATCTCCTCCCGGCAGCGGTGGAGCAGCCGTCGGGGGCTCTGGTCCACCTGGCCACCCGGGTGAAGCTGCTACCCACCGGGGCCCGACGACCTCTGTCCACCATCGAGGGCTCGTCGGATCAGCACAATAGACCCATCGCGCCAGCGCTGGCCCTGTCGACACTAGGCCACGCCGAGGCAAGCGGTGAGACGGATCACGCCGCCGAAGGCCAAGCGGACGAAGGACACGACGAGGGCGGCCACGGTGAGCTGAAAGAGATCCAGGCCATGGGGGGCTTCGCTCCCGTGGCGACAGGAGGCAAGCCGGAAGATTTCCCGCTGGAAGGAAGCCGATACGGCCAATATGATCCGGCGGAAAACCCACGCTGGGCCATGTCCATCGATCTGGACAAGTGCACGGGATGCAGCATCTGCGTCACTGCTTGCCAGTCGGAGAACAACGTGCCCTGGGTGGGCGAGGAACAAGTGGCCATGGGCCGGGACATGCATTGGATCCGGCTGGAGCGTTATTACGAGACCGTGGATGCCAGCCATCCCGGGCCTCTGGACGTTCGCTTCCTTCCCATGATCTGCCAGCACTGTGGTAACGCACCGTGCGAGCCGGTTTGCCCCGTCTATGCAGCCTATCATACGCCGGAGGGTCTGAACGCCCAGGTCTACAACCGGTGCGTGGGGACCCGGTACTGTGCCAACAACTGCCCGTACAAGGTGAGGGTCTTCAATTGGTTCGGGTTCGCGGATATGGCCAAGGCGGGCGAGGAGCGGCCTGTGGCTGCTGCAGAGCCCATGAACTGGGGATTCAACCCGGATGTCACGGTTCGCAGCAGCGGGGTGATGGAAAAATGCTCGTTCTGCGTACACCGCATCCGCGAGGCCCAGAACCGAGCGAGGGTGGAAGGGCAGCGGCCGCTGGAGGACGGTGAAGTGATGCCGGCCTGTCAGCAGGCTTGCCCGGCTCAGGCCATCACGTTCGGAGACATCCGGGACTCCCACTCCAGAGTGGCCCAGGCGACTCAGAATGAGCGGGGCTACCGGGTTTTGGACGTGCACATCAACACACAACCAGCGGTGACCTATCTGAAGAAGGTCACCTTCCACGAGGTCGATTCCGGGGAGCACTAGTCCCCGGCAGCTTCGGAGCCGAGAGGCAACGAATGGCGACGGTTTTGAACGAAAAAGAGCGGGGAGCGCTGGCCCATCCGGACGTGGAGTCCTTTGGGCAGGTAAACCGGGATATTCTGAAGATCCTCTCCCGCCCGGGTAAGGGCTGGTGGGCCCTTTTCTCCGTGGCGGTCTTGGGGGTGGGGCTCTTCTTCACCTGCTGGATCTACCAGATCATCACCGGAATCGGTGTGAGCGGGCTCATGAGTCCAGTGGGGTGGGGGGTCTACATCACCACCTTCGTGTTCTGGGTGGGAATCGCCCACTCCGGCACTCTGATCTCGGCCATCCTCTTCCTGTTTCGGGCGCCCTGGCGCCAGTCCATCTATCGGGCCGCCGAGGCCATGACCGTCTTTGCCGTGATGACGGCGGGGCTCTTCCCACTCATCCACCTGGGCCGGGTTTGGCACGGCTACTGGCTGATCCCTTACCCGAACTCCCGGTTCCTTTGGCCCAACTTCAGGTCGCCCCTCCTTTGGGACGTGTTCGCTGTCACCACGTACTTCACCGTATCGGCGGTGTTCTTCTACCTCGGGACGATCCCCGATGTGGCCGCTGCCCGGGATCAGGCGAAAGGGCTCAGGAAGAAGCTCTATCAGGTCGTGGCCATGGGATGGCGGGGGACCGACCGTGAATGGCACCACTTCGGAAAGGCCTACATCTTCCTGGCGGCCTTCGCCACACCCCTGGTTCTCTCCGTGCACTCGGTGGTGTCCTGGGACTTCGCCATGTCCATCGTCCCGGGATGGCACGCTACGATCTTCGCTCCGTATTTCGTGGCCGGCGCCATCTTCTCCGGTGTGGCCATGGTCATCACCCTGACGGTGCCCCTGAGGAAGATCTTCGGCCTTGAAGCTTACCTGACGGTCAAGCACTTCGATGCGATGGCCAAGCTGATTCTCCTTACCTCGCTTATCGTCTTGTATGCCTACATGAGTGAGTTCTTCATGGCCTGGTACAGCGGGGAAGAGATCGAACGGGCCATGTTCTGGAATCGGCTCTTCGGCGACTATTGGTGGGCCACCTGGATCATGTTGGTGTGTAACGGGCTGATACCCATCATGCTCTGGTTCAAGCGGGTCCGGCACTCCATCCCGGCCCTCTTCGTGATCTCCCTCTTCATCAACATCGGGATGTGGTTCGAGAGGTACGTCATCATCGTCACCTCCCTCTCCCACGAGTACGAGCCGTTTGCGTGGGGGATGTACAGGCCTTCCATGGTGGAGATGGGGATCATGGTTGGGAGCTTCGGCTGGTTCTTCTTCTGGTTCCTGATCTTCACACGGATCCTTCCGCCGGTAGCCATCGCAGAGTTGAAAGAGGTGCTTCCGCCACCCTTGAGGGGTTCCAGGAAGGAGGGGGCAGCCTGATGAGCTCATCCAAACAGGGGATCCTGGCTTCCTTCGACTACTTGGACTCGGCTGTCGACGCCATCAAAGCCCTTCGGGAAGCGGGCTTCAAGCGGAAGTCCATCCAGGCCTATGCACCGGTCCCGGAGCACGATCTCGAACATGCCATGGGGTACGGTCAGAGCCCGGTCCGGGTTTTTGCCCTGGTCGGGGCTCTCACGGGAACGGCCACCGGGTTCGCCTTGTCGATCTTTACCTCCATGGACTGGCCGTTGGTGGTCGGCGGGAAGCCCATCGTGTCCATTCCGGCCTTTATCATTATCGCCTTCGAGCTGACGATCCTTTTCGGCGCCCTGTCCACGGTGATCGGCCTGTTCATCAACACCCGCCTCCCGCACCTGAAGCCGCTGGTGGTCTACGATCCAGAGTTCAGTTCGGGCCGGTTCGGTGTCTACGTGTCGGCCTCGGAAGAAAAGGTCGGGGAAGCCCGGAAGATCCTGGCGGACAGAGAACCGGCGGAGCTACGGGAAGATCCGGAGGGGGTGGCCAATGTCTAGGCGCGGCACGACGCTCCTGGCCCGACTGGCCTTAGCGAGCCTGATACTGGTCTCCGCCGGGTGCACCCCCCTCGACGATCTCCTGGCCGGTGTGTTCGGGAGGAGCATGAGGGACCAGGCCTCGTTCGATCCGTATGAAGATCCATTGAACGCCCCGGACGGGTCCGTGCCGTTTGCCTCGGCCAATCTCCCGGCTCGGGTCGGTGACGTGAATGTGGGGCAGGCCGAGGGCCTCCAGGACGTGCCGCCGCCCTATACCACCATGGATGTTTTGAACGAGGCCGAGGTTGTGGTAAGCCTCGAGAATCCGGTGGAGGCGACCTCCGAATCCCTGGACCGGGGGCAGGAGCTCTTCCTGCGTTTCTGCGCTCCCTGTCATGGCCCGGCTGGAGACGGGGTGTCCGGGTACATGCTGCTGGCGGGCTATCCGCCCTATTCCATGATCACGGAGAGGGTGTCTGGATTCACCGACGGTCATCTCTACGGGATGATTCGGATGGGGCGGGGGAACATGCCCGCCTACGGCCACCGGATCAGCCACTTCGACCGGTGGCATGTGGTGAACTACGTGCGAGTGCTTCAGGGAGTGGCATCTCCCCCGGCAATGGAAGGAGGGGGGGAGTAGACATGGCTCAGATCCATATTCCCAAAGAGATCCCGATTCGCTATCTGCCCCGGTCCAAGGGTGCGACCGCTTTCTTCGTGATCTTGGTACTCCTGGGGGGCCTGGCCTTCGCTGGAACCTGGATGCGAGACCCCGATCAAGCCTGGCGGGCTTACGTGGTGAACTGGCTCTTCTTCACGTCAGTCGCTTGCGGCGCCATGGTCCTGGTGACGGCCACGACCATCGTAAAGGCCCGGTGGAACTGGTCGGTCAGAAGGGTCGGCCTGGCTTTTTCAGCTTTTCTCCCCATCTCGTTCATTCTCCTCCTTCCCATGCTGGGCCTCGGGGAAGACTACTTCCCCTGGATCGAGGCCATGGCCCACGATCCCATCGTCCAGAAAAAGGCCGCCTACCTGAATATGCCGTTCCTCATCACAAGGAACCTGGTGGGGTTGGCCCTGCTTTTCGGCGGCTTCCTTTATATGGCCTACCTCTACGTTCGGCCTGACCTGGGGTTGGTGAAAGACGGTGGCGGCCCGGGTGCGGGCGGCGGTCGCGGGAGCTGGGTGGAAAGGCTCACTCAGGGGTGGCAGGGACAGGAAAAGGAAGAGGTGCGGAGCTACCAGACCCTGAAGAAGATGGCTCCCGCATTGGTCCTCCTTTATGCCGTAGTGATGAGCGTGGTTTCATTCGACTGGGCCATGTCTCTCGAGCCCCACTGGTTCTCGACGATCTTCGGCGCCTGGTTCTTCATGGGGGCCCTGTGGGGTGGTGTCGCGGCAACGGCCTGGGCCACCGTTTATGCCAAGGGAAGGGACCCGGACCTCAACAAGCTCATGGGGGTGCAGCAGCTTCACGACCTCGGTAAGCTTGCTTTCGCCTTCACCGTCTTCTGGGCCTACCTCTTCTTCTCCCAGTACCTCGTGATCTGGTACGGGAAGCTTCCCTGGGAGCAGGCCTGGATCATCCACCGGGCCGAGGCCCCGTGGAGCTACCTGACCGTCCTGGCGATCCTCCTCTGCTTCGTGGTGCCGTTCGCCGGCCTCATCGGCCGTCGGGCCAAGATGACGCCGTGGACCCTCCGGCTCTTCGCCACGGTGATCCTCATCGGCCTCTGGCTGGAGAGATACCTCATGGTGGTGCCCTCCATCCACGACGGTTATCCCACCATCACGTTGCTGGAGCCGGCCATCGGCCTCCTGTTCCTGGGGCTGTTCCTGGGGAGCGTGAGGTGGTTCATGAGCACCTTCCCCACGGTTCAGATCTGGCAGCCCATGGTGGAGCCGGAGTCTTTGGAAGCTGAGGTGAGAGACGCGGAGGGCGCGGCGGTCTGACGCGAAACAGCCCTGGCATTCCGCCGCCCAAGGGAGAAACGGGGGGGTCGCTGAGGAAGCGGCCTCCCCGTTTTCTTACCGGGCCTGGAGCAGGGCCAGGACGCGGTCGTGGAGGAGGCCGTTGGTGGAGATCCCCGACCCTCCGTCCAGCCTGGCGTTCCCTGCCAAGTCCGTGAAGCGGCCGCCCGCCTCCTCGAGGATTGGAACGAAGGGCGCCGCGTCCCAGGGAGAGAGGACGGGATCGATCATGATCTCAGCCCTGCCGGTGGCCACCAGGACATGGCCGTAACAGTCTCCCCATGTTCGGGCCAGTGAACACCCTTCAACCAGCTCTTCCCATCCCGGGGCGACGGGGCTTTTCAGTAGCTCCGCAGGGTCGGTGGTGAGGGCCGCGGCGTCGGGCAGATTCCGGATTCTGGATACCCGGGCAGGTCGTCCATTCCAATCACATCCGTGGCCCAATGCCGCCCCGACCGTTTCCCGAAGGGCCGGGAAGTGGGCGACACCCACCATCGGAACACCTTCGACGTCGATTCCGATGAGAACCCCGTAGATCGGCACACCCCTCACGAAGGAACGTGTGCCGTCGATGGGATCAACGATCCACCGCACGGAGGCCCCTGGATTGGTTTCTCCAAACTCCTCCCCGAGGATTCCATGGTGGGGGTATTCCGCTCCGATCCTCTCCCTGAGGAGGGTTTCGGCCGCCCGGTCGGCAACGGTCACGGGTGTGCCGTCGCCTTTGGTCTCGGAGTCCAGGGCCGTTCCGAAGTGCCGAAGGGTCACTGCCCCGGCCTCTCGAGCCCATTGGAGAGCATTTTGAAGGAGGTCAGCCAGTTCCCTGGTCCCAGCTTCCATGGCGTTGTTCCGGATTATGATTGGAGGGTCAGCGACTCTGATTCTCTTTGCCACGGGCCTGCTTCGCCCGATATAGATCCCGGTCGGCCTCCTCCACAAGGTCTTCCACCTCGAACATCTTCACCGGATCGAACTCGGCGATCCCGAAGCTGATCGTCACACCGTATTTCGAGAGCTCCGGATGGGCGGCGACCCGCCGCTCGACCCGCTTGGCTTGGCTCTCGGCGCCGTTGCGGGGGATGTCGGTGAGAACCGTGATGAACTCATCCCCCCCGTAGCGAGCGGCCAAGTTCATGGCCCGGGTCTCGCTGAGCAGGATTCGTCCGAAGTGCCTGAGGATCTGGTCTCCCACGACGTGGCCCAGGCGGTCGTTGTGCTTCTTGAAGTCGTTCAGATCGAATAGGCACACACAGACATTTCGACCGCGCCGTGCCGCTGCGACCTCCCTTCGAAGGTGCAGGTCCAGGTGGCGTCGATTCGGGAGATCGGTGAGGGGATCGGTGAGGGAGAGGTTCCGAATGCTCTCGTGCAGGCGAGCATTCGAAAGGGCCACGCTGGTCTGGTTGGCCAAGCGTTGAAGAACCTCCACCTCCTCGGTGGGGATGGCTCCTTTTTGGACCTTGCTGGCCGAGAGGGCGCCGGCCACCTCGTCTTCCAGGATCAAGGGGACCAGGAGTAGGGAACCTGCTCGGGTCTCGCTGGCGAGATCCGGTGGAATGAGTTGGGACTTGGAGAGATCCTCGATAACCAACGGGCGCCGGTCTCGAATCACGGCCTGGTGCAGGCCGTCGCTCAAGCTCCAGAGGGTGCCTTCTTGTAGGCGGATCTTCCCGAGGGAGGAGGCCACCTTGGCCTGGCCTCCCTCCAACAGCCAAACCGTGGAGGCGTCGGCCTGAAGAAGCTCCAGGACGGCATCGTTCACCGTACGGAGAACCTCCTTGGCATCCAATGAGCCGGCCACGGCCCGGCCGATCTCCTCGATTCGCTCCGCCTCCCGGCGTCGGGACTCCAGCTGCGTGACATGCCGAGAGTTGTTGATGGCCACAACCGCGAGGTCGGCGATGGCCTGAAAGAGCTCCAGGTCTTCCTCGGTGTACTGGTTGGGCTGGTAACTCTGGGCCGAGAGGGCCCCCATGACCGTTCCCTCGTAGAGGAGCGGGACGGAGAGGGCGGACCGAGTGAGCTCCGTGCCTTCCTCACCCAAAACCATCAAAGAGAGGTTCTCGGCCCGGTCGGAAACCATGGAGCTCTTTCCCAGCCGGAGGACGTCGCTCTCGGACCCTTTGTAGGTGATCTCGACGCTCCTCTCCACCCCCCGGTCAGCGTAGAAGACAACCGTGGCCAGATCCGCGTCGGAATCGTAGACGGCCACGTAGAACCCGGTGGTTTCCAAAACCCTGCTGGTTTCAGCGTAGATCGCCTGGTAGAGCTCTGCCTGACTGAGGGTCCGAGCCAGCTTGTGGCCAATGTCCAGAAGAACACGATAGCGCTCGGCTAGCCCTTTGCCGGCGGTCGTGGGTTCTGGAGAGGACATAGGGGTGCCCGGGAAAGGGTCTTGGCCGTGTCTCGTCTTCGAACTAAAAAGTTAAGCCCTATTTCGGGCTGTAAACAACAGTTTCCTACTCCTGATTGCCGCTTTCCCAGCCTTGGCCGCCTCTTTCGCCACTGCGCCACTCCTCGTCCGCCCGGTCCAGGTACTTTCCGATTTCGAACCCGATGGCCCTGAGAAGGCCTGCCTCCTGAAGGTCCGGTTCGGCTCGGGAAATCACGGTCCGGAGGGTCCGAAGTATCGCAGCCGGCTCCCTGGCTTTGTAGAACTCGATCCTGTGAAGCCCTTCCTCCAGCGCCGCGTAGGTGTTCTCCAGTTCCTCCATGGTGGCCGGACGGGTGGAGCGTTTGCCCCTCGGCAGCGGACCGCCTTCACCCCCTGATGCCAGGAAAACCTCATATGTCAGAAGAAGGACGGCCTGGGCGAGATTGAGGCTGGAATAAACGGGATCGGTGGGGATGATGGCCGATGCGTGGCAGAGGTCCAGGGCATCATTGTCCAGGCCTCGGTCCTCCCTCCCGAAAAGAAGGGCCACGGTGCCGTCCCGGGCATGCTGGAGAACCTTGCCGGCGACCTCTCGGGGGCGCACGTAGTTCCGATGGGCGGTCCGGGCCCGGGCCGTGGTTCCCAGTACGAATGTGGCATCCGCGACGGCCTCGGACAGGGTTTCGAATACCTCGGCCCGGTTTACGACTTCCTCACTCCTGTGAGCGATTCCCCCGATCCGCCACGCATCAAATTCGGCTGGCCGAACCAGGCGGAGACGCCGAAGCCCCATGTTCATCATGGCCCGAACCGCGCCGGCGATGTTCACCAGGTTCTGCGGCTCGTTCAACACCACGATCACGTTTTGGAGGTGGGAAGTGCCCATGGGGTGGGGAAGTTTCTCCGGGGCTGGGGGCCCCTTGGAATCAGGCAACCGACCTTGTCATTCGTTCAGGCGTCGGGGACCGTCCGACCCGTTTTCAAGCTCGTCGACATCCTTGTCCTCGTCCTTGATGGAGGTCCGGAAATTTCGGATTCCCTCACCCAATCCCCTGGCAATGAGGGGAATGCGCTTGGCTCCGAATAGCAGAACGAGGAGACCAACTACCAGGGCGATTTCCATCACGCCGAAGCCAAACATGCCAACCAGCCCTTCGAACCGAGGAATGAAAGGTCCCCGCCGCCGCCCCTTTCAAGGCACCCCGACGGGGACCGTAAAGATGATAGCCCAAGCCTCACTTGAGAAGGATCTTGGCGATCGTCTGGAGCTGCATGTTGGAGGTGCCTTCGTAGATGGCTCCGATCTTGGCGTCTCGATACAGCTTCTCGACGGGGTATTCTCGGGTGAATCCATACCCCCCGAACAGGTCTACGGTAGTTGAGGAAATGCGGCCGGCCACCTGTGACGAGAAGAGCTTTGCCATGGCCGCCTCCTTCACGAACCCGTGGCCAGAATCCTTCAAACGGGCGGCGTTGTAGACCATGTTCCTGGCCGCCTCCAGCTCCGTCGCCATCTGAGCGATCTGAAACTGGACCCCCTGGAACTCGCCGATCGGACGGCCGAACTGCTCCCGCTCCTTGACGTACTTCACGGAGTGGTCCAGGGCGCCCTGGGCCAGTCCCACCATCTGGGCGGCGATGCCGATTCGGCCCTCGTTCAGGGTTTCAATGGCGACCTTGTAGCCCTTGCCCACCTCCCCCAGGACGTTCTCGCCGGGGATTCGGACGTTCTCCAGGATCAGCTCTGTGGTGGAAGAGGCCCTTATCCCCAGCTTGTCCTCTTTTTTCCCCACCGTAAATCCCTCCATCCCTTTTTCCACGATGAAGGCCGTGATCCCTTTATAACCGGCTTCGGGATCCACGTTGGCGAATACGATGAAGACCCCGGCCTCGTTCCCGCTTGTAATCCATAGTTTTTGGCCGTTCAACAACCAATCGTCCCCATCCTGGGTTCCCCTACAGGCCAGGGCGAAAGCGTCGGACCCACTGCCTGCCTCAGAGAGGGCATAGGCTCCCACCGTGTCGGCGGCCAAGCGGGGTAAGAAACGCTCCTTTTGGGCTGATGTTCCCCATCGGATCAGGGCATTGATGCAGAGGGTGTTTTGGACGTCCACGAGGGTGCCGACGGCCGGATCCACTCTGGAAAGCTCTTCCACGATGAGACAGGCGGTGAAAAAGGAGGACCCTGCACCCCCCATCTCCTCCGGAATCTCGATCCCCATGAGCCCGAGCTCGAAGAGCTGGGGCAGAAGATCGGGGTCATAGGCCTGGTTCTGGTCCATCTCGCTCACCCGAGGAGCGATCTCACTTTCTGCGAAATCTCGGACCGCCTCCCTGAACATCTCCTCCTCTTCGCTGAGGGTGGAAAGGGCAGGGGGTGCGTCATTGGGAATGGGGTCTGACATTGGTTTCAACCTGCTCTCTATGATTGGCCGGGAACTCCCCCGGGCTGGCCTGAATCATGCTGTGCACACAGTGGAAAACTACCGATGGGGCCCAGCCCGGGAAAGCCGAGGTGAGCCAGGGTACGGATCGGGGCCCGGAGGGCCGGCGGAAGGCATCTTGACGCTTACTGAAAAAGGCCTCTATTGTGCCGGTCTGGTCCCATTGTCATTTACGGAGGAACAATGTCTGAGATTCCTGAAGGCCTCTTCTACACCGAGGAACACGAGTACCTGAAGCCCACCGATGAGGAAGGGGTTTTCCTGGTCGGGGTCACCGACTATGCCCAGGGTGAGCTGGGGGATGTCGTTTACATCGAGTTGCCCGAGGTCGGGGCCAGCTACGAAAAGATGGATCCGTTCGGGAACATCGAAGCCGTGAAAGCGGTCAGCGACCTCTACTGCCCCGTGGCCGGCGAGATCGTCGATGTGAATGCTTCCCTGGACGAGGACCCCGCCGTGGTGAACTCGGATCCGTACGGGGAAGGCTGGATCATCAAGATCCGCGTGCAGGATCCTGGTCAGGTCGGAGCCCTCCTGGACCAGGCCGCCTACTCCTCTTTGATAGGCGGATAACCCTCTCAGGCAGGGGCGCCTCCAAACCGTCGGAGCGCACCCTTCTGACTGTTGCACAAACAAGCAGGATGTGGAGTCCCGGGACCCTCGGTGCCGGGACTCCGAACCGGTTCTGGAGGCCAATTCCGACCCCGGACCCCGATCCCGCTAGAACGCTGGGAATTCCATGATGGCGATGCCGATAGATCCAAAAAGTGATTTTGTCCGACGACACGTTGGGCCTGGAAAGGGTGAAATGAAGGAGATGCTGGAGTTCCTCGGCTACTCCGACATGGAAGGCCTCATCCAGGACACGGTCCCCGAGTCCATTCGGTTGGGAAGGGACCTGGAGCTTCCCCCGGCCACCCCAGAGCATCTTCTCTTGCGAGAGCTCAGGGGAATCGCCGACAAAAACGAGGTATACCGTTCGTACATCGGAATGGGCTACTACGACACGGTGACCCCCGGTGTGATAGGTCGAAACATCCTCGAAAATCCGGGCTGGTACACCCAGTACACACCGTACCAGGCTGAAATCTCTCAGGGCCGCCTGGAAGCTCTCCTGAACTTCCAGACCATGGTGATAGATATGACGGGCCTGGAGATCGCCAACGCCTCCCTTCTCGACGAAGGCACCGCCGCGGCAGAGGCCATGGCCCTTTTCCAGGGCGAGGCCAAGGGCGACCGGAGCACTTTCTTCGTTTCCGAGCTGTGTCATCCCCAGACGATCGCCGTGGTCCAGACGCGGGCCAAGCCGGTGGGGATCCAGGTGGTGGTGGGGGATCACAACTCGTTCGAGTTCACCGATGACGTGTTCGGTGCGCTGGTGTCCTATCCGACGACCTGCGGGCAGGTGCTGGATTACGAAGGGTTCGTCTCAAGGGCCCACGACGTCGGAGCTTTCGTGGTCGTGGCGGCCGACCTCATGAGCCTGGCTCTCCTGAAACCTCCCGGAGAGTTCGGGGCCGATGCGGCCGTTGGGAATACACAGCGATTTGGCGTTCCCATGGGGTACGGCGGACCCCACGCGGCGTACCTGGCGGCACACGAAAACTTCAAGCGGAAGATGCCAGGCCGAATCATCGGCGTATCGGTCGATGCCGACGGAAACCCGGCCTTGCGTATGGCTCTGCAAACCAGAGAGCAACATATCCGCCGGGAGAAGGCGACCTCCAATATCTGCACGGCACAGGTTCTCCTCGCCATCATGGCCGGGATGTATGCCGTGTACCATGGTCCGGAAGGGATCAAGGGCATCGCCCTTCGAATCCATATCCTCGCCGGGCTCCTGGCCGAAGGACTGAAGCGGCTCGGCCACGAGCTCGTCCACGAGAACTACTATGACACGGTTCGAATCCGTCCCAACGGCATGACGGCCGACGAGGTGATGAGGGCTGCACTGGATCGGCGGATCAATCTTCGGGACTTCGGAGACGGGACCATCGGGATCGCCATGGATGAGGGTGTCCTGGCCAGCGATGTCAACGACCTCTTTGCGGTGTTTGGCGGCGATGGGACCGTGTCGGCGGAGGAGTTGGCGACGGAGCAGTTTCCTGTCGAGGCGGCACACAAAGCCTTTGCCAGGACCACGCCCTACCTCACTCATCCCGTGTTCAACAGCTACCATTCCGAGACGGAGATGCTCCGGTACATCCACAAGCTGGAGGCCCGGGACCTCTCCTTGAACACCAGCATGATCTCGCTGGGGTCATGCACCATGAAGTTGAATGCCACCACCGAGATGGTGCCTGTCACCTGGTCCGAGTTCGCCAACCTCCATCCATTCGCCCCCGCCGACCAGGCCAAAGGGTACAAGCGAATCATCGGAGATCTGGAGAGGTGGCTAGAGGAGATTACCGGATTCGCCGCCACGTCCATGATGCCCAACTCCGGGGCCAACGGTGAGTACACCGGGCTCCTGGTGATCCGGGCCTATCATGAGGACCGGGGTGAATCCCATAGGAACATCTGCCTGGTTCCGGCCTCAGCCCATGGAACCAACCCGGCCAGCGCCGTGATGGCGGGCATGAAGGTGGTGGTGGTGAAGACGGACGATCTGGGAAACATCGACGTCGACGATCTGCGGGCGAAAGCGGAGGAGCACGCGGAAAACCTGGCGGCCACGATGGTGACGTACCCGTCCACTCACGGCGTCTTCGAGTCCCGAATCCGTGAGGTTTGCGACATCATCCATGAGAATGGCGGGATGGTCTACCTGGATGGCGCCAACTTGAACGCTCAGGTGGGTCTGGCCAGACCCGGGGAATATGGAGCCGACGTCCTCCATTTCAACCTTCACAAGACGTTCGCGATTCCTCACGGTGGCGGTGGACCGGGAATGGGTCCCATCAGCTGCACCGAGACCCTGGCTCCGTACCTCCCCAACCATCCGGTGATACAGGTGGGTGGGGAGAAGGGCACCGGTCCCGTAAGCGCCGCTCCTTGGGGCAGCGCCAGCATTCTGCCCATCTCATGGGCGTACATCCGTTTGCTGGGTTTCGACGGAGTCAGGAGTGCTACGGAAGGAGCCATCCTCAATGCGAACTACCTGGGGAGCAAGCTGGAAGAGCACTTCCCTATCCTCTATCACGGCGAGAAGGGTCGGGTCGCCCACGAGTTCATCCTGGATCTCCGGCCCCTGCGGAAGACTTCCGGTGTGACCGACGAGGACGTGGCGAAGCGCCTCATGGACTTCGGTTTCCACTCCCCGACCCAGTCGTTCCCGGTTGCCGGCACCCTCATGGTGGAGCCTACGGAGAGCGAGTCCAAGTACGAGCTGGATCGTTTCTGCGCGGCCATGGCGACGATCCGAGCGGAAATCGCCGAGGTAGAGGACGGGAAAGCCGACCCTGAGAACAACCTTCTCAAGAACGCACCCCATACTTCGGCCATGATCGCCGAGGCGAATTGGGATCATCCCTATTCCAGGGAGCGGGCCGTGTTCCCGGCCCCGTGGACCAAAGACAGCAAGTTTTGGCCCCCGGTACGAAGGGTGAACAACGCCTACGGCGACCGGAACCTGGTTTGCGCCTGTCTCCCCGTGGACGCCTATTCGGAAGAGTAACGGAGGACCGACACACGTCAGCCTCAAAACAGAAGGAGGCAACCATGGCCACGCTCCATTACCACGGCCACTCAACCTTCACCCTGGTCACGGATGACGGGACCAAGGTCATCATCGATCCCTGGTTCGATGAGAACCCCGTGAGCGACGTGAAGGCCGACGAGATCGAGGGGGCGGACTTCATCCTCTGCACCCATGGCCATTTCGATCACTTTGCCGACGCAATTCCTCTGGCCAAGAGGACCGGAGCCACCTTGGTGTCCACCTTCGAGATCGTGAGTTTTGTCCAGAGCCAGGGGGTGGAGAACGCTCACCCTCTGCACATTGGCGGCGGATACAACTTCCCGTTCGGGTACGTGAAAATGACCCCTGCCCTCCACGGCGGTCAGGTCGCCGGGGACGACGAGGGCGCGTTTACGACCGTCCCCGGAGGGTTCTGGATGGAACTGAAAGGCAAAACCCTTTATCACGCCGGAGACACGGCTCTCCTCACCGACATGACGCTTCTGAAGGGGACGGTGGACGTGGCCCTGCTCCCCATCGGGGACAACTTCACCATGGGTCCCGTCGACGCGGCCCGGGCGGTGGATTTCATCGAACCGAAGGTGGTCATACCGATCCATTACAATACCTTCGACATGATCGCCCAAGATCCGGAGGTATTCCGGGGCATGGTAGGCCTGAAGGCCGCCGTGGAAGCTCTCCAACCAGGAGATACCTACGAGTTCTGATCTGATGCCCATGAGTGCTTCAGGAGGGAGGCGGGGTGACCCGTCTCCCTCCGTCGTTTCCCGCATTGAATGGCGGGTCCTGAACGACCCGCCCCTCCCGGGCTCGGTGAACATGGCACGGGATCATGCCCTGGCGGACTGCCTGGGGCCGGGTATGGGGGTTCTCCGCCTGTATGAGTGGGATCCGCCCACGGTTTCGTTCGGGCGGAATGAGCCCGCTTCCGGGATCTACTCCGCGGAGCGAGCGGCGGAAGAGGGGGTGGCCTATGTCCGACGACCCACAGGCGGACGGGCGGTCCTGCACCACAAGGAACTCACGTATGGCCTGGTCTTTCCCCTGGGGACGTTCGGGGGCTTGAGGAAGGCCTACCGAATCATCAATCGTGGGCTGCTTGCAGGGCTTCAAGAGCTGGGGGCCTCCGTTCAGTTGGCATCGGACACGGGGCCCAGCCTTCCACCCGACGCAGGCCCCTGTTTCCGCCAACCAGCGGAAGGGGAGGTCGTGGCCCTGGGGCGAAAGCTCATCGGGAGCGCCCAGACCCGCATGGGTACCAGCGTGCTCCAACATGGATCGATCATCCTTGACGGTGATCAGGACGTATTGCGGCGCCTCCGGGAGGAAGAGGATCCGGTGCCACCTCCGGCCACTCTTCGTTCCCTGTTGGGCGGAGTCCCCGACATGGGGGCCTTGAGGGCCGCCGTTCAAGCCGGTTTGGCGAAAACCATAGGCGGCGCCTGGTCGGATGCCGTGTATGCACCGAACGAGAAGATGGCGGCGAGGGAGTTGGAAGCGCACTATGAAGACTCGGGTTGGACCTGGAGGGTTTGAGCCGGTCCTTTCAAGCTAGAGTCCGGGAGCCGTCGGTATGAAGCGATCCACATCCTCTCTTTTCCTGTTCATGCTCCTTTCCCTCTCCATGGTCGGGTGCTCCGGGGATTCCGGTCAGGAAACCGGGGCTAGTGTGGCTGACCAGTTCTGCGGTCCGGCCTTGGCCAGGGTGGACTCCTTCATGGCCACGTTTGCCGACCGGGAGTGGGACGAGGAACGGTATGGGGGGATGGCCGTGGTGGGCACGGTGGCGGATCTCAGGGGGATGGTGCCCGCTGCCGCGTACGATGTCGGATCGTCACAGCATCAGCAGTACGTGAATCTCATGACGCTGGTGGAATTCGACGAGGATCTCCAACCCTCGCCCTATCTGGCCCGTTCGTGGGAGTTTTCCGAGGACCTCACGGAACTCACCTTCCACCTCAGAGACGACGTTTATTGGCATGATGGACAGCTCACCACGGCCGAAGACGTGGCTTTTACATACCGAACTGTCATCGACCCGGAGAGCTTCTTCTTCAATCCCGGGTGGTTCCAGCCGTACCTGGCCGGGGACGAAGCCGTCGAAGTAGTGGATGAATTCACCGTCAAGTTCCGGTTCCAACCCCACGCCGACGTTTTGGAGACGTGGAGGAGCGTGGCCATCATTCCGGAACACCTTCTCGGGGCCGTGCCAACAGGGGAACTGGCCACCCACCCCTTCTCGGCCGCCTGCCCGGTTGGGAACGGACCTTTCCGATTTGTCTCCCGGTCCCCCGGCGAATCTTGGACCTTCGAGGCCAATCCGGCCTTTCCCGAGGAGCTCGGCGGAAGGCCGTATCTGGACCGGTACGTGTACAGGTACGTCCCGGACAACACCACTCTCCTGGCGGAGTTGCTGACGGGGGGGGTGGACGTGTACGTGCAGATGCTCCCCAACCAGGCGCAGACGGCCCGGGAGAACCCGGACCTGGAGGTTTGGAGTCTCCCTTATCCAGCCATCTTCTTCATCGCGTGGAACAGCCGGGTGCCGGAGCTTTCGGACCCTCGGGTCCGGCGGGCGCTGACTCTGGGGATGAACCGGAGGCAGCTCATCGAGGGCGTGCAGTTGGGGGGAGCTACCCTCTTGAACGGCACTCTGCCGCCGGTACACTGGGCCTTCGATCCGTCTCTCGGCGATTCTCTGCCATACGACCCGGAACAGGCCCGGTCTCTCCTGGACGAGGCCGGTTGGACGGATGGTGACGGAGACGGAGTTCGAGAGAACGCGGACGGCGACCCGCTCGAGATCGACCTTGTTTTTAATCAGAATGACGAACGTGTGCAGGTGGCTGAGATCTTGAGGGTGCAACTCCAGGCGATCAGCGTAGAGGTAAGGCCAATGGTGATGGAGTTCGGTGCCTACGCCACACTCATCCAGTCGCCGGAACGAGACTTCGAGGCGGCTTTTGTGACCTTCGAGACAGGCTTCCGGATCGACGACCGAGACCTCTTCCATTCGGAGGGTGTGGATGGACCATCGGCGTTTTCCGGAACCATGGACCCGGAGATCGACCGGTACCTGGACACTCTGCAACTC
>JABDNZ010000029.1 GCA_013043565.1 Gemmatimonadota bacterium
TCCTTCACCAAGGACCGGAGGATCCAGGACCTACTCGCTGACAATGTCGATGGTCAGTATGAGGCGATCCAGATTCACCTCAACAACTACTGGCGCGGACACTGGCCGACCCATCCGGTTCAGCTGAATCTGCACGGCTTGCCGGAAGACCTCGTGGTGGAGGTGATCTCCGACTTCGTTCGCCAAGAGAAAACTCCGGATCAGCCTATTCACACCTATGCCGATTGGTTATTGGCCAGCTTCGGGCGGACCTTCGCGGAAACGTTCCCGATGCAGTATACCCGGAAGTACCATCTCACGACCGCCGAGAACATGAGCACGGACTGGCTCGGTCCGCGGATCTACCGTCCTACACTCGAGGAGGTTTTGCGGGGAGCCCTCTCGACTGCAGCTCCCCAAAAGCACTACATAACCCACTTCCGATATCCGACCGCGGGCGGGTTCTCGTCCTACCTCACCAAGTTCATCAGTGATCAGAGGCTCAACCTGGAGTGCGAGGCCGTGTCCATCGATCCGAAAAGCCGGGAGGTCGGGTTCTCGGATGGGCGGGTTGAAAGCTACGACGGGTTGGTGTCATCCGTCCCTCTGACGGATCTGGTTCCAATGATCGTCGGCGTGCCGAAAGACGTTTTGGAAGCGTCGCAAAGGCTCGCATGTTCGTCCTGCGTTCTGGTGAATCTGGGGGTCGCTCGGCAGGATCTGTCCGAAGCCCACATGACCTACTTTTATGACGAGGACATCTGTTTCACGCGGCTGAGCTTTCCCCATATGCTCTCTCCGAACAACGCGCCGCCGGGAACCGGCAGCATCCAGGCCGAGGTGTATTTCTCGCCCAAGTACCGTCCGTTCGACGGCGAGCCGGAGGATTGGATCGATCCGGTTCTCGAAGATCTCCGGCGGTGTGGGATCCTGCGGGAGGACGACACCATCCTGCATCGGACTTCCATGCTGGTCCCGTACGCGAACGTGATCTTCGACCTGGACCGGGCCGAGGCCGTGGAGACCGTCCATGGCTTCCTGGACGATGTCAACATTGGGTATTGTGGTCGATACGGGGACTGGGGTTATATGTGGACGGACGAGAGCTTCAAGAGCGGCGAAGATGCAGCTTCGAAAGTTCTCGATGCGAGCGGGGGATGAGCCCGGATCGGCCGGGGAAAGGAACCAGGCAGAGGCAGAGGTTATGAGAGTTCTACATCTTGGCGGTGGAGAGGGCGGGACACTTCGAGTCCTTTGTCTCGGGGCCCACTCCGACGACATCGAGATCGGCTGCGGAGGGACCTTACTCTCGATGATCTCAGAGAACCCTGCCATGGAGGTGCACTGGGTGGTGTTCAGTGCCGAAGGGGCCCGGGCGGAGGAGGCGCAAAACGGGGCCGAAGCGGTCCTCAAAGGGGCGGCTCGGTCCGTGGTCGAGGTCCTGGATCATCGGGATGGTTTTTTCCCCTTCCGGGGAACCGAGATCAAGGAGTGGTTCGAGGCTCTGAAGACGAGGTTCGACCCGGACCTGATCCTGACCCATTGGGACGGGGACCGGCACCAGGATCACCGGCTCCTCTCGGAGCTGACCTGGAACACCTTCCGCAACCACCTGATCCTCGAGTATGAGGTGCCGAAATATGATGGTGACCTCGGGAACCCGAATGTCTTTGTTCCTCTCTCCGAGGAAGTGAGGGACCGGAAGATCCAGTTGTTGATGGATACTTTTTCCACCCAGCGGGAGAAAAGCTGGTTTTCACCGGAAACTTTCCTCGCGTTGATGCGCCTTCGCGGCATAGAGTGTGCCTCGCCGTCGGGATTCGCCGAGGGATTTCACGCCCGGAAGCTGACGCTTTCCCCGGGCCCCGTCTCCAGAGGTGCCGAAGGG
This sequence comes from Gemmatimonadota bacterium, assembly GCA_013043565.1. Taxonomy (GTDB): domain Bacteria; phylum Gemmatimonadota; class Gemmatimonadetes; order Longimicrobiales; family Gaopeijiaceae; genus JABDNZ01. Next base: position 1,868 of record JABDNZ010000029.1, read on the forward strand.
CCCTGAGACTTTGATGGAAGGCCGGCACTAGGGACCAAGGAGTTCTGGAATCCGCGCCCCGGTGCATCCGGGTAGGGCCACCCCCAGCCGGTGGCAAAGAGTCGGTGCCAGGTCTATCAGTCCAACCCTTCTTTCCAACCTCCCCTGGGTAATCCTTGGACCGGCTGCCACAAAGAACCCGTCCGGCCGGTGTTCCCCCGATCGCCCGTACTCGTTTTGGCCTTCGACGGTGCCGATCTTCTCCGAGCAGGCACGGACCACGGAGCCGGCTCCGGTGCCCAGTCCAGCACTCCCCACGGGAACTGTGTCATCCCACTCGACCAGCAGATCGGGGAGGTGATCCAGATACCTTCCGGAGTAGAGATCCGAGGTCCGGCGGACCGCCTTGACGAGGGCCCTATCTGTCCCCGGTTCTCGGATTGCCAAGAGATCGTTCGAAAGGTCTTCGCAGAACTGATCGGCGTCTACAGGGTCCAAGGCGCCGGTGGGTTCACGCCCCATCAGGTTCAGGCGGATCCCTCCCACTGAAAGTCCGTTGGGAACCGGGAAACATCGGCTTGAGGATAGGTCAACGTCGATCGTCGGCAGGCCCGTCCCCTTTTTTTTCGGTTCGCGGAGACGATCTCGCAGGGGGCCCAGATTCCGGCGCACCCCATCGGGGAGTTTTCGCCAAACCCAACGAAAGCCGGCCATCGGTGGGGAGGTCCCTTGGAGCCAGCCATGTTCGGGTCCATCCGTTCTTCCCCCGTTGGGTTCCCTGGCGACCCCCAGACGGACCAGAATGTCCCGAAGCAGAAACTGAGTTCCATACCAGTGAGACATGCTGTGGGCCGAGAACACCAGGACGAAGGTGTCTCCCGATCCCTCCAGAATCTCTCCCAACGCCCTATCGATGGCCTGGTACACTCTGAGAAGCGGGTCTCCAACCTTCTTCCGTACCAAAGGATCGTGGGCCGGATGGGTGGGATCGTGCAGGTGCCAGCATTGGTGTCCGACACAGTGAGATTCGGTAAAAACCTGCATGAACATGTCCCAGTCGCCCTCCGCGAGGAGGTGCCGGGTGAGTCGTCCTTTGAGTTCAACCCCATTGAGGAGGTCCTGCAGGAATCCCTCGTATTCCTCAGAGGTTCGCCTCTGGCCGTCGCAGGTCAGGCCGGCGGGATGGCGTCCGAAACGAGACGGGATG
>JABDNZ010000034.1 GCA_013043565.1 Gemmatimonadota bacterium
CGTTGATGGTGTAGACGATGTCCGGCATGAAGACGGCATATCCGTTGCTGGTGTAAACGCTCTTGTTGAATCCGTAGGCCGTGGGGAAAGTGTAGCCGTGGAGGTTCTGGGACACCTTCTCGTAGAAGTAGACGATGGTTGGATAGCTCTCCCCTTCCTGGTAGTTCGCGGGGAGGTAGAGTGCTCCCTGGAGCCGATCACCTTTGTCGCTCTCGTAGTCCACCAGCATCGCGCCATCCGACCAGAGATAGTCCGCCTGCTCGGGAAAACCATTCGTGAGCCGGCGGGGGTTCCGGAGGCGAGAATCGGTCAGGTGGTAGTCGGGATAGGTCTCGTTGGTGGTCCATGAGATCACGTAGGTATCAGCGTCTTCGGCCTTCAGGATCTGACCGTACCTGACGTCGTCCCACACCAGGACCTCAGGCCCCGGACGTCCATTCGTCATCAGGCTGTAGCCGGACTTCTTCGTCCACTCGCCATACGTCTGGAAGTAGGTCGGTTCAGACAGGTCCACACCGGGGTCCCCATCGGGATCGAACTGCATCGGGCCCGCGTACCGAATCTGGTCGACCTTCCCGTTTACGGTGAGGTTGGTCGCCGATTGGCCGTGGACATCGACACCCCACACGTCCCAGTTGTCTGAGAGGAGCACGGTGCCCCCGTCCTCGGTCCAGCCCCGCGCGCGAACAGGCGGGTCCACGACGTTGTGGTCGTCTTCCGTGTCGATGAAGGAGGTCGGCACTTCGGAGGTGATGTTCCGGTGTTGGCCGGTGGCGAACTCGTACGTGTGATAGTGCCCATCCCGGTAATACAGGAAGTGGGCGCCGTCGGGAGAGATCGTGTTGGCCCAGCGGGCCCGCTCGAGGATCATCTCACGCTCGCCCGAACGCATATCGATGGCGTAGATGTCCTGATACCGACGCCCATCCAGGTTCCCCATCAACTCGTATTCCGTGTCGTCCCGGCCAACGGCCCAGTATCCACTTCCGGCCGGGGTCACCGAATCGACCTCATCGTCGGCCAAACGCACGAACCTCCCGGAGTCCAACCAGTACACGGCCAGGTAGGAAAAATTCTTGTCTCGCGTTTCCTGAACCTGCTGCATGGCCTGGAGCCTGGGATCCTGCCAGTGCCAGATCACCAGGTCCGGCTTCTCGTCATCGTCGAGCTCCTCGTCGGCGGCCCGGCCGGGTCGTTCCTCGGCCTCACCCTCTTCTTCCTCGGCCTCCTCACCTTCCTCCTCCTCCTCGGCACCTTCTTTCATCTCGACGTCCTGGACGCCGAAGAGGATGGCATCGCCCGCATCGGACCACTGGAGCGGACGGTTCGTGGAAATCGTCATCCCCTCGGGGAAAGAAGAATCGATGTGGGGATCGTAGGAGATCATCTCCGGCCCGGAGGAGCGATCGAGGTCCGTCCATCCGACCACAGCGTAGATCGGATCCTCATAGTCATCGTCTTCCGTTTCCTTGAACGCGAGGAACGCGGCTCTGTCTTCAGCCCAAACCAGCCGGCTATAGCGAGCCTCAGCGCTCTCCAGAACCCGGATGACGCCGGTTTCCATGTCTCTCAGATGGATCCCGTTCCCGGCCTTCCCCTGAGCATCGATGGCCAGTGCCAGCCAGCGGCCGGAATCATCGAACCGGAAGTCGGAGACGTTCCCGAGGTTTAGTTGGACCCCTGATGCCAGGTTGTGGAGCAGGAGGTCCACGCCCCTGGGCCTGCTTTCCCCATTTCCGTTCCCACCCCCACGAGAAGCCGCGGCGGCGGAAGCCGGGTACTTACGTAGGGCGATCCACCCGCCTCGCTCTCCAGCAAATGCAAACGATGAGACGGCTTCGAACTTTGTCATCTCTCCGGACGAAAGGTCCAGGAGCCCCACGTCGTTCCTCGCCGGTCCATTCCCTCCCCCGGGTCCATCAGCTTCCTCTTTGGTCGGGGTGATGGCGAAGGCCACCCAGCGGGAGTCGTCGGAGAAGCTGACTGGTCCTCCTCGCTCGCCAACCGGGAAACGGTGCTCGGTCTCGTCCCGGGTGCTGCGGACCACCAGCTCACTATTACCCTCTCCGGGGCTCAGCCGATGGGCGAACCATTGCCCGTCCTTCGACAGGGTAGGTCCGACGATCCTCTTCCAACTCAGGATGTCCTGGAGTCCAATGGCGCTGGGAGCCGAGGCCTGCTCGGTCTCCTGTGCTTCCATCGGGGTCAGCTGGACAACCACGAGGAGGACGAGTGTGAGGAAGGCGGGGAAGGTCCTGCGACCTGGCATGCTCATGATCCTGAGCTCCTTCGAGAGAGACCTGTTCTAGAGGGTTATCGATAGTGTGGCGGGCTGTTCAGCCCGGGTAGCCAAAAGGGGCGCCAACCGGGGAGGGCGCAAGACCGAAGGGATTGCGAGGGCCCAGACCAAAACCTGGGACTGGTCGGAGTCAAAACCTGGCACGGGCCCCCAGCCCGTGGTGTGACGTATGCCACAGCGCGGCTCATGCTCTTCTACCATTCTCCGGGAAGCTCCCAATACTGCCAGGGGCAGGGAGTCCTTCCATGAACCGAGAGGAGGGGTCCTCCCACCCGGCCGGGGTGTCTGCTTCGAACACTCGCACAGGAGGTCTGAGGGAATGGCTTGTCATCGTTGGCTTCTAATGGGTCTGTCCCTTCTTCTATTCCTACCCTTCCAGATCCAGGCCCAGTCCGGACCGGACATCAGTTTTGGCGGCCAGGTCCGGCCGCGCTTCGAAGGCCGCACTCCGGTGGCCGGAGACTGGAACGCCTTCACGTCCATGCGGGTCCGCGCCGACCTGGAGGCCCGGTTG
>JABDNZ010000049.1 GCA_013043565.1 Gemmatimonadota bacterium
GATACCAGCAGACCTGCCAGGTGAACGTTGTGGAGCTGGAGGAGTTGACGGGGGGCTCGGGGTAGGGGAATCGCTCCCCCTTCCCGTGTTTGCAGGAAAGGGATCATCGGAGAAAAAGAAGGCCCACAAGGCAGGATCGCCTTGTGGGCCTTCTTCGATGACTTGGACTCGGCCTACCTCAACCGGAGTTTTTCCTCCCGGCCGTCTCGGCCGAATCCCCGTCCGTTAGAGTGACGGCATCAACCTCCTGCGTACCCCGCGTTTTGCGCGATGTTGGTGTTCGTGTCCGTCTCCGGCTGCGGAATCGGGAGGATGCAGAATTGGCAGGGATAGGTGATCGAGCAGACGTCGCCCGTGCAATCGTTCCTGGTGAAACCCTGCTTGTAACGCATCAGATCGTGAACGCGGTGCCCCTCGTAGCCCAGCTCGATCCTCCGCTCGAGGGCAATCTCGTCCAGGAGGGCCTGGCCGGTGGCCGTCACGGCCGGAGCCGTGGGTAGGCTCCGCTGGCGGATCATGTTCAGGTCCGCTTGGGCAGTTGCGTCCTGGCCCAATCTCGCCCTGGCCTCGGCCCGGATCAGGTATAACTCGGCCAGCCTGATGACGGGGATGTTGTCCCAGTTCGTGTCCGTGGGCCATTTGTCCACCCGGTAACTGGCATAGGCCCCCGCGAGCGCTGGGTCCACATCGAACCACCCCCACCGAATGTCGGCGGCATCGATGAGGTCCAGCAGATCCGTGGCCGGCAGGTAGTCACCGTAGCCACTGTCCCGGTACATCCCGCCCAGGTGGTTGCTCCCCCGGGTGTCGTCGGCGCTCATCGGTATCTCGAAGATGGCCTCGGACGTGTTGCCCGCAACGAAAATGTCGGCCAGGGCCGATCCGCTGAGGAGGGAGTACTTCCCGCTGTTGATGACCGTCGTGGCCATGCTCTCGGCATTCCCCCAGTCATCCATGTAGAGGTAGATCCTGGACAGGATCGCCTGGGCGGCCTCTTTCGACATCATGTAAGCGCCGTCCCGGGTGTCGGTCATCATGCTGATGCCCATGTTCAGGTCGGAGATGGCCTGGGCGTAAACCTGGGCCACCGTGTTCCTGGCGGGGAGGGCGGTGATGTCCATCTCCAGGACGATGGGGACGCCGGGGTGGGAAGCATCGGCGGTAAAGGTGTAGTGCTGGCCGTACATCTTGGCCAGGTCGAAGTGAACCAATCCCCGCAGGGCGTAGGCCTCACCTAACAGCTGGTTGAAATCGCCGGCCAGAGCCGCGGGAGGCTCGAAGGTCTCCCCATTGCTGAGGACCATGTTGACCCGGTTGATGGCGATATACGCAAGTTGCCACAGGTCAGTCTCATAGTCGTGGCCGGTGACCACCTGGCCTTCGAAGTCGGCAAACTCCTGATAGCGGTTGGCCGAGCTGTTCTGCTTGATGTCCTCGCCCATGATGTCCGACATCAGGTGAATGCTGCGCCCATAGTAGCTGGCAGACGACAGGGCATCGTAGGCGCCGACGATGGCGGCCTCGAAATCCTGGACGGTCTCGAAGTACGCGTCGTTGGAGACGCTGGCGGTAGGCTCCAGTCCCAGATCGGTGCAGGCGGAGCCCAACATCAGCGCCGGCACAAGAAATGCGAGCCTGGCAATATTATTGAATCTCATAATCAGACCTTCCTTATCCTCAATAAGTAGTGTTTACCGGTTGTTGGTTTCCTTTTCATCAGAATCCCATGGTGAGCCCGAAGCTGAAGGTCCTGCCGTTCGGGGTACCCGTGTTGTAAACACCACTGATGGTCTGCTCGGGATCGAAAAAGAGGGTCTCGGAGGCCACCCAGGTATAGGCGTTGGTAATGTTGATGTGGGCCTGAAGCGAGCCCAGCATCACCCGACTCGCCCATTCCTCGGGGACTTGATACGAGAGCGTCACGTCCTTGAAGCGGATGTAGTCGCCTTCGCGCAGCCACCGGTCGGCGTCGGACGGCTGCGAGCTGTTCACACCACCCCAGGAGAACTGCGGGAAGAGGGCCTGGTCGCCGGGCTGTCTCCAAGCATTGTCGTAAGCAAACTTGGAGGTGGACCGGGGCAGGTAGCGCCCGTCGCCGTGGAAGAAACGCTCGGCGCCCGCGTAGAGATGATGGCCGAACATGTAGGTGGCCAGCGTGCTCAGCGTAAACCGCTTGTACCGGCCCGAAAAGCCGAAGCTCCCCAAATAGTCCGGCGTGGCGCTCTTGCCGTCATAGAAGCGCTCCGCATCGGCCAGGTTGCTGGTGGTAGCGGTCTTGGTCTCGTCTGTGTACCACGTGGGGAGACCGTTGTCCGGATTCACACCAGCCCAACCGTACAGGTAGTACTCCTGGTAGTCACGGCCTTCTTCGCGACGCTTGGTGCCGTCGATGAAGGGCTCGGTGAGCCTTGTGATCTCGTTCTTCTGAGAGGTGATGTTGAAGTCCACGGCGAAATCGTAGTCCGGGGCCCGGAGCAGGTCCGCCCGGATGGAGAACTCGATCCCGCTGTTCTCCATGTCTCCGAAGTTCTGCAGCACGTCGGAGAACCCGGTGGTGAAGGAGACCGGCACGTCCAGGAGGAGGTCGGTGGACGCCTTTCTGAAGTACTCGATGGTACCGGATACCCGGCTGTCCAGGATGGCGTAGTCCAAGCCGATGTTGAAGGCTTCCTGGGACTCCCAGGTCAGCGCGGGGTTGGCCACCTGAGCGGGGTTCGAGCCGGCCCGACCACTGTAGGCCGGGTTGAAGCCGTAGAGCCCCTGCCAGGGGTAGGTCCCGATCTCGGCGTTCCCCACTTCACCGTAGCTGCTCCGGAGCTTCAGGTAGTCGAAGAACTCCGTGAAATCCGTCAGGAAGTCGGAGTTGGTCATCGTCCAGCCGGCACCCACTGACCAGAATTTCCCCCACCTCTCTTCGGGACCGAACCGGGAGGAACCGTCCGTCCGGAAGGAGCCCGAAAGGAAGTAGGTGCGGTCGTAGTCGTAGTTCACCCTGGTGAAGACGGACTGGAACGCAAACTCGGCCTTGGTGGACGTCCCGAAGGTGGTGGCCGCACTGGATCCCGTCTTCAGCGACGGATGGGCGAAGGTGTTACCCCAGCCGTTGGTGCGGAGCCTTTCGTTATGGCTTTCCTCGTACCCCACCACCGCGTCCACGTTGTGGACGTTTTCGAAGGCGTTGGTGTAGGTCAGCGTGTGGCTTCCCTGCCAGTTCAGGTTCTCCACCCGCGAGTCGTCGAAAGTACCCGGGAAGTTACGTCCGTCACCGAAGAACATGTTCTGGTAGACGTCGTCGTGGATGGCGTAGAGATCGAAGCTCCAGGCGGACGAGAGTGAGAACTGGTCGTTAAACCTGTAGACTCCCGAGATGTTCTCGATGACCCGCCTCGTATCTCTCAGCTTTGGGTTCTCGTAGAGACCGCCCAGCGGGTGGTTCCCCCCCATGATCCGAGGAGAGGATGTGTGCCTGTGGTACCAGAAGCCGTCCTCGTCTTTGATGGGGATGACGGGGGGCATGAAGGCCCACATATAGATGAGCGACTCCCAAGAGCTCCCGCCGACGATCCCGTTCTGGTACGTCTGGGCGAGGCTCAGGTTGTTGGCCAGGGTGAACTTGTCCGTGAGACGGGCGGAGAGGTTGATACGGGAGGAATACCGGTCGAAGTACTGCCTGAGGATATTCCCCTGCTGCTTGAACATCCCGGCAGACACGTAATAGGTAAACCGGCCGCTTCCGCCCGAGGCGCTCAGGTCGATCTGCTGGCTGACCCCGTTCCGGCTCGTGAGGTCGCGCCAGTCGTTGTCCTCTTGGAGGGGGTAATCGTTGGCGAACGCGGCCTGGGCATCGGCGAGGGGCAGCCCATCGTTCACCCGGGCCGTGAGGTAGTAGTCCTTATACTCCTCAAAGTTCAACCCCTGAATGAGGTTGCCATGGGCCCAGTCGGAGACGCCGACCTGGCTCCTGAGCTGGAACTTCGGCTCGCTGGCCCAGATGGGGCTCCCTTCCACACCACCCTTGGTGGTGATGAGGACCACGCCGTTGGCTCCCCGGGAGCCGTAGATGGCGGTGGAGGCCGCGTCTTTCAGAACCACCAGGCTCTCGATGTCGTTCGGGTTCAGGGAGGCCAGGGTGTTGGCGTTCCGACCCCCGAGGTCCACCTCAGTGGAGGCGGACGGATTGTTGAAGAGAGGCACACCGTCGATGACGTAGAGGGGCTCGCTTCCGGCGGTGATGGAGCCAATCCCCCGCACCCGGATGTTGATGCCCGCGCCGGGGGCGCCGTCACGGGAGGTCACAAGCACGCCCGGGCTCCCCTGGATCACGTCCTGGAAGGTCGCCGACTGGACCATTTCGAGGTCCTGGGCAGAGATCGACACCATGGACCCGGTGAGCTCTTCTTTCCGAGCGGTCCCGTAACCGGTAACCACGATCTCGTCCAGCATCAGGGGGTCGAGACCCAGGGCAGCAGTGACGGTCGCCCGTTGGCCTGCCGCAACCGTGAACTGGATCCTCTGGGTGGCGTAGCTCACGTAGCTGAACTCGAGCTCATACGTTCCAGGGGGAACCTGCTCGATCAGGAACGCCCCGCTTTCGTTGGTTAGGGTACCGAGACCGGTACCTACGATATAGACGTTTCCTCCGCCAAGGGGATTACCCGTACCTTCAGCGGTAAGGGAGCCTATGACGGAGCCGAAGTTTTCCTGCGCCGAGGCGGTCGCGGGCGCGGTGCCGGAAAGCACCACGAACGCAGCCAGCTGGAACAGGAACAACCAGCGCGACTTACAGAGATTGACCATAACTGGTTTCTCCTTTGGTGGTAGGAACGCCCCCCGACCAAGGGGTGCTGTGGGGATACAATCACGGGAGTCAGCCAACGACCCTCCCGGTTATAGAACGGGCGAAGCCCACTAGGTCGCCCTCAAAAGACCTTTTAAGTGGATCCAGAATGGTAGCATTCCAAGCTTCGGTTGGTCAAGGATTTTTCTTCAAATACCCAACAACAATAGGCCCCTTCCAGACCTATTCCTCGGCGCCATCACGTCGAAACAGGCACTGAATTCAGTGACTAATGTACGAGAAAGTTCCTTCTAGCCTTACAGGACCCGGCACGAGTGGTAGGACGCACGTAAGGGGAGCCCCCGGCCAAAGACTCGAGGAGGGGGCCGACGAGGGGTTCCTCGTCAGGGCCGAGAGTATCGAGGGCTGTAAGTGTACTCGGTGTGGTCTTCGCCCCATTCCACCAATTCTTCGAGGAGGCTGGGTCGACGGGTTCCGTCCCTGCGGGCGAGACCGGCGATGTGAAGGGCTCTCCGCCAAGTGATGCCGTTGAGGGAATCCCGGGCCAGAAGTGCCCGTGCGACCTCGTTGCCGTCCGAAGAGACCGTGATGACTCGTACGCCAGCCAGCCCCGGGAATCCGGTGAACAGGCCCTCGGTCTCCTCGCTGAACAGGAGAACATAGGGCCCGACCTTCGCCCACAACGTGCCACCCCTCCGCAGGTCCCTGGCGGCCTGGGTGATGGTGACCTCTGCCACGTTCCCCCTCATCCTCGCCTCGAGCCCGCCGGGATAAAGGTAGGCGTCCTCAACCTCCGCCCGGGTTGGGAGGGTGAGGTCCTGGGCCTCACAACCCGATAACAAAACCGACAAGAACAGGAAAACGGGGAGGAAGGCCATGCGGCCCATCCAAGTTCCCGTTTTCTGCCCAACGATGCCGTTCACGATTGCCTTCTTTATGTATATGGGGTCCTCAATAGTTATACATGAGGAGTGCCCACAACGTTCATCCGAATGGGAAGAGAGTCGCGGCCAACGCCTCCGTCACGGAGGCCAAAGCTGCCGGATCCCCCGACTCTCCCGGTTCTCCCTCCAACACGCCATACCAGGCCACACGCCCCGATCGGGTATCGATCAGAGCTGTACTCATGATGAAGGCGCCGGATTCACCGTATTCGAGCCTTACCGGTATCAGCGCAACATCCGCGCCGGTGAGGGTGGCCAACCGAACCAGGTTACCAAAGAGGGGATCTCCGATCCGGTTGACTTCGGCCCGGCTGAATACCTGAACCGGAAGTCCGTGAAGACGGACAGAAACCCCGGGAGACCGTTGGAGGGCTTCCTCGAGCTCGGGCGGAAAGACCCACGTCACGCCATCCCCTTTTGACCGAAGTGCGTGGGCGAGCTCCGGATCCGCCGTAACACCTGATGGGACAGCGGTTTTCTGCTGGACGGGCAGCACCATGACGGAAAAGCCTCGAAGGTCGGGCACGGCCCCTCTGGCCTCCCCGGGACCCGGGGGGGCCGGTGGCGACCCACAACCCCACAGGAGGAGCAGCACGACTGTGGCGACGGCAGTTCCTTCGAATCGGTTCCGCATTACCCCCTGCCTTCCGGAAAGAATACAGAATGAAAAGCTAGCGGATAACGGGGTGGCCTTGTAGGCCGAGAAAGAGGGTGTCTGTCTCGGAATGAGGCAGGTGAAGGACGGGGGACCGGCGGGGGCACCTCGGTCGGCTATCCCTCGTCGGCCTGTGATTGAGACGGTTCGAACCGCAGTGAGGAAGAGTTGATGCAGTACCGGAGCCCCGTTGGGGGAGGGCCATCAGGAAACACATGGCCAAGGTGGGCGTCGCAAGCGTCGCAGACGACCTCGGTTCGGATCATGGAGAAGGAAAAGTCCTGCTCCTCCCGTATCAACTCCTTTGCAGCTGGAGCGGTGAAACTGGGCCACCCGCACCCGGATTCGAATTTGGTCTCGGAATCAAAAAGGGGTGTATTACAGCATACACAACGGTAGATGCCGTCTTCTTTGCTGTTCCAGTACTCCCCGGTAAAGGCACGCTCGGTGCCCTTCAACCGGGTTACCCGGTACTGCTCGGCGTTCAGCGACGCTTTCCATTCTGCATCGGTTTTCCTGACCTTCTCCGCCAAAACGGGCCTCCCCCCGGTTCTTTTAGATCAATCGGTTCACGGACTGGGCCAACCAACCCACGCCGTTGGGTTACCCCGCCGACCACACCTCGGTTTCCGGCCGAAACACCACCCAGGCGAACCAGAAGGGGTTTCCGTGGGCCACGGGATCGAGCTGTTCTCCCTTCAGGGGCCCGTCCACGGCATCTCCGGTCAGGCTCCAGGTGGAACCGGTTTCCTGGTCCCGGAACCCTCCGTCGGCGAGGGGCTCGAAGGTGAGTTCTCGGCCGAGGAGAGACCTGGAGAACACGGCGCTGGATCCCACGTCCCGCCCCCAGGCCACCCTCTCCCTATCCAGGGCACTGGATGTCCCCGGTGACCAGAGAGCGACCAGCCGCTCACCTCCCCTTTCGAGATGGACAACCCGCTCTCCACGCATGGAGGAAAAGGGGATCGCCAAGGGGCGTCCCTCTCCTGCCAGCGTCACCACCCGCTCCATAGCCGGGAGTCGGTTGTCCTTCTTACCGCGAAAGAAGCTCTCGAGCGGTCCCCTCCCCCGTTGCCTGCTGCCACCAGGTCTCGGTCTGACGGTCGTACATGACCATGTCGGAATGGCGGAGGAGGCCCGTCGTTCCGAAGTCCAGGAGCAACCCGTCGAAAGCCCGGCGAAACGCCAAAGTAGTATTGCAGAGGGGGCAGAAGGTGACGGTCAGTGGCACCCCACCGACCTCGTCATTCACGATCTCGTCCAATGACACCGTCGCCCTGGAGAAGTCCGTGATCCACTCGTCGGCGTTGGCCTGGGCCGAGCCCGGCCCTGTCGACGCCATGATCAGTGGGAGGAGGGCACCAAGCACTCGGTTGGCACGGAAGAAAGCAGAAAACAAGGGACACCCCGGGTTCGAGTCCGTTCAAGGGCCAAAGCCAGCCTACAGTTACGGAATCCGCGAGGGCCCCTGCCGGTTTCTGGAATCAGGTAGGTGAGGTCAGAAAGGGCTGGGGAATCCCATCTAGCTTGGGCCGGACTCCAGGAGGTCGATCTCCCTCCGAACGTCCCTCTCGACCCGTTTCAGGATCTTCCGAAATGCCTTCTCGAGAACCCGAAACCCGCAGCGGCGCCAATGCCGGAAATGGCCATTCCCACCACCCCATTCACCCGTCTGCTTCGGCGCACCGGAGCCCGGATCGAGACCTGACACCCACCGCCCTCCAGCTCCAGGATGGCTTCCTCGGCCAGGGCCAGCTCGACGAAGTCGGGACTGATCCCGACCTCCTCGCCGCCTCTGCTTGAAGGTGGGCCGCCCTTTCCCACAACCGCCGGGCTTGCTCCTCAGAGAGTACGAGCTCCTTCTTCTTCAATATCCAGCCGCTCCGCCATCCCTGTCCCTGGGGTCGGGGGCCCCGATCAGCTCACCGGTCTCGGGATCGAGGAAGACCGACGGAGTACTGCCCTGGGACCCAGCCATTCTGGCCGTATGCCCCATGGCTTCAAGAGCCGAAAGTGCCTCCGGAGTCATGCCGTCTTCCTCGATTCGGAGCGCGTCGGGAAGCCACTGATGATGAAAGCGCTTTGCGGCCACCGCTTCATGGATCTCCATGTCGAATACGGTGAGATTCAATACCACCTGGAGAACACTGTTGATGATGGTCCGTCCACCCGGGCTGCCGACCACCGCGACAAGCTTTCCGTCTTTCGCCAGGATGGTGGGGGTCATGCTGGAGAGCATCCGTTGCTCGGGTCGGGCCAAGTTAGGTTCGGTGCCGATGAGCCCCCTGGCATTGGTGAGGCCGGGCCCGGCGTTGAAATCCCCCATCTCGTTGTTCAGGAGGAATCCTCCACCGGGGACGACGATCTTCGATCCGTAGCCCGCCTCCAATGTGTAGGTGACGGACACCGCCATTCCCTGGGAGTCCACCACGGAGTAGTGAGTGGTTTCAAGACTCTCCACGGGAAGGGTGATGTCGGTGGGAGACGACACGGATGCCTTCTCCGGCTGAATCTCGGCCCTCAGAGCTTCCGCATAGGCCTTACTGGTCAACCTTTCAAGGGGAGGGTCGGAAAAATCTGCGTCCGCCAGGTGGAGTGCCCGATCCCTGAAGGCCCGGCGCATGGCTTCGGTCAGGTGGTGGACATAGGCTGTGGAATTGTGCCCCATGGCCGCGAGATCGAACCCCTCCAAAACGTTGAGCATCTGGACCAAGGCCGTGCCCCCCGAGCTCGGGGGTGGCATGGAGATGACCTCGTATCCCTTGAAGGCCCCCCGAATGGGGGTCCGTTCCTGAGGTTGGTAACGGGCAAGGTCCTCCTCGGTGATCAGGCCTCCGCCACGCTCCATCTCCTCCACGATCAGTCTGGCGGTTTCACCCAGGTAGAACCCGTCTCTCCCCTGGTCCCGAATGCGCTCCAGAGAGCGAGCGAGATCCGGTTGTTTCCAGACCTCCCCTTGCTCGTAGGCCTCTCCGTCTTTGGAGAATTTGGCGACACTGGCTGGATATCGTTCCATGGACCGGAGGGACCTACCGATTGAACCGGCCAGGGCTTCAGAAAGCTCGAAGCCGTCCCCGGCTAGGCCGATAGCCGGGTCGACCAGGCCGGTCCAGTCGAAGCTTCCGTACTTCTCATGGGCCATGGCGAAACCCGCTACGGTTCCCGGGACGCCCACGGCCACGTGGCTGTTATGATGAACCTCACGGGAGTACTCTCCATTCTCGTCCAGGAACATCTCGGGATGTGCCGCAAGAGGAGCCTTCTCCCGGAAGTCCCAGGCCGTGGAGGTTCCATCGGGAAAGCGGATCACCATGAACCCGCCGCCTCCGATATTCCCGGCCGAAGGGTGGACCACAGCAAGCGCAAAACCGGTGGCGATAGCCGCGTCCACGGCATTCCCCCCTCCGCGCAAAACCTCGGCCCCCACTCGACTCGCGATGGCGTTGACCGACGCCACCATCCCGTTCGCAGCCCGCTGAGGTCCGGGCCCCTCCACGAGAGCATCCGGAACGCCCGAAGCAGAACCCTGCGGCGCCTCGCAGGCCGGGAGGCCGAGAAGGCCAATCAGGAACAACAGTACGGGGAAGAGTCGGGACAGTCCGGGACGAAGTCGGGTCGGGGTCAGCATGGTCCAATCCAGTTCGTTCTGCCTCCCAGATAGCCGGGGAGGCGAGGTCGTTGACTCAGAGATCACAGGGAAAAAAGTGGGGTGGCCGCCGTTCGGCAAGCCACCCCCAAGGATTTCGGTCGCTCTTTCTGTTTTCCTCTTCCGGAAGATAGAGGCGTACCGCGGACGTCAATCGCCGGTGGCCACCGCCGCTCCCCCTACCTCCGAGCGAAGGATCACCTCTTCCGGCGGCACATTGGGTTTCCCGAGGGAACGGAAGGCCTCCACGACCATCATGAGCCCCAACACCAGCAGGAAGATCGCCACTACCCGCACAGGTGTCGCCGTGGCGCCCGAAAAGGACAGCATGACGGTGGCGGTGAGGGTCATGCCCACCATGAAGACCATGGGGATCCCGGCGAACTGCCAGGTGCGGCCGGTCCGTTTCAGCCAAACGGTCACGGCCAGAAGGGCCAGGCCGGCGAGAAGCTGGTTCGTGGCCCCGAATACGGGCCAGATGGCCCTCCAGACCGGAATCTCCTGCCCGGTGGGGGTGGTATAGGTCATGAACGCCATGATGGCCGGCAGGATCAGGGTGATGATCGTGGCCGTCCATCGGACCCTTCCCTCCGCGTTGTTCCAGCCGAGGAATTCCTGGATCACGTACCGAGCCAGCCGGGTGCAGGTGTCCAGGGTGGTCAAGAGGAACGTGGAGAGAGCGAGGAGGCCCAACATGGTTCCGTACTGGATCGGAATCCCCAGCGTGCTGAAGAACCGTCCGATCCCCGCAGAGAACAGGCCCACGGGGTCACTCCGAAGAGCGTCGATCCCGAAGGTGAGTCCCATGACCGTGCCGAGGGCGATAATGGCTACGACCCCTTCCACCAGCATCCCTCCATACCCGATTCGTTTGGTGTCGGATTCACACTTGATCTGCTTCGCCGTGGTTCCTGAGGAGACAATGGAGTGAAACCCGCTACACGCCCCGCAAGCCACCGTAATGAACAGGATGGGGAAAAGAGGCCCCAAATGCGCCACCTCCGTGAAGGCTGCGTTCCTGGGATCCACCAGAGCCGGCCAGGTCACGTCGAGGCCGCCTGTCAGGGTACCCACCACGATCCCCAAGCCGCCGCCCAGAACGGTGATATAAAGCAGGAAACTGGAGAGATAGTCCCGGGGCTGAAGAAGGACCCAAACCGGGGTCACGGAGGCGATCAAGCAGTAGGCCAGAAGCAGCAGGATCCACATGTGTTTCGGATCTGCGAAGAGACCGGGAATGTAACCTCCGTCAGAGTGGATCTGGGTGGAAAAGCCGATGGCGACGAGAAGGGCCGGCACAAAAATCAGTGTCGACGCCCACACAGGCACCTTCGTGCGGTTGTTCACGATCCCCAGCAGAAGGGCGAGAAGGATGAAGATCCCGCTGGCTACTGCGACTCCGGTACCCTGGGCCGTCTCGACTCCGGAGGCGTCCCTGGCATCGATGAAGCTGACCGCGGTCAGGTCCATGAACACCACGATCACATAGACCATGGCCAACCAGATGAAGGCCAGAAAGAGACGGAAGGAAAGGGGCGTCATGTAGTCCTTCGCGAGCTCCGCCACCGAGCGGGCCTTATGCCGAACCGAGGCCACCATGGATC
>JABDNZ010000068.1 GCA_013043565.1 Gemmatimonadota bacterium
GTTGCCAGTAGAGGACGACGTCGGCCTCCGCGAAGATGTCCTTCCATTTCGAACCCGACTCTTCGCCTCCGCTTACCCGGCGGGCCTCCGCCGTGGCCTGGGCATTCACGACCCAACCGTCCCACGCACCACCGGCGAACAACGACGCCTGGGTGTGAAGGTCGTCGGTGGAGATTCCGCCGCCTTCCTGCAAAGCTCTCCAGGCCTTTCCCAAACCCATGAACACTTCTGTCCCAACGGCTACATCTTGGACTCCACGGAGGGCGTCGAGGCCCCTCCGCTCGACAAAAGCGATCTTCCTCTTGCCCAAGAAGAAGTTCACCCGGTTGGCCCGGCGACTCATCGCTTGCTTTTGGATTTCCTTCCGACCCAATGAGTCCACCGGCAAGGTGTTGGAAAACTTCTTGTCCACCACGTACTCTGAGGTCGAGGGGAAATCCCGGAATTCGATGGATTCCCTGGAAACCCCGGCACCGATCATAGTGAGGTTTCCGGGCCGTCCTAAGCGCCCACCCACCGCAACGTCCCATCGCTGGTCCAGGAAGGGCAGGAGGAGATGGGTGTATTCCGGGTGGCCGTTGGTGGAATAGGAGAAGACCGTCTCTCTCCAGAGGAAGGACTGTCGGGCTCCCACACGTCCAACCTCTCCCAGGAAGGGGTAGGTGAGTGCCTCTTCGAAGAAGTTCCCGGTGCGGGTATTCCCCAAGCTCACTCGGGCGTCCCAACGGCTCCGAAAAAGACGAGGGGTCTCGATTTCCAGCCCTAGATCCTGGACCTCCTTATCCTTCTTGAGGAATCCTCGGACGAGAACTCCCCTGCCCAAGAGATTCTCTTCCGTGAACTCCAGCCCCTCGATCTTGATGCCATCGTCCACCCTCAGGCCCAGGTCCACCTTCGTGGTCCATTCGTCACGAGTGTAAACGTTCACATGCTGATCGCCATCGGGCTGGGGAATGGCGAATACGTCGGCGTCCCCGATGAACCTGTAGGCCCTCAGGAGCCTCTCGGTTTCTCCTAGTAGGAGTGTGTCGACACATTCTCCTACACGGAACAGGAGCTCTTCCTGGATGAAATCTTCCCTAGTGCGGACGTGGATCTTGTTCGCCAGCCGATAGGCCCAGCGGAAGCTCGCCTCGGGATCCAACTCGGAAAGATCGAAGATGGAGTTGTTGTCGACGAAGATGTAGGAGATCCGGCCCTCAGGACATTCCTGGCCCTCACCCCTGGCCGGGACGAGGGTCAGTGCGAGGAGGGAAAGGCAAAATGGTGCCAGGCGGAGAGGAGATCGCATGCAGTTGTGAGCGTGCTCTTTTTGGGATCAGCCTGGGTTGGAGAAGAGATCTTCTTGATCCGCTTCGTCCTTGGTGCCGATTCCCCTCACAAGGAGGGCCTTGATCCGCCGTTCCCACATGTCCAGGTCGACCCGAACCTCGTTTTCCAGCATCCGTCGAAGCACGGGGTTTACCTCGTGGAGGTCCTCCAGGAATTCGCTCAGGATCCCTCGCGCCTCCTCAGCCTCGAATTCGTTATTGGGGAGACTGGCCATGTCGCTGAGAATGGACTGTTCTGACCGGGAGACGATGAGGGCGTCCTCCTGAGTGGCGACGTAAACCTCGGTTCTCCGACCGGGCCCGCGGTTTTCTTCGATGGGGCATAGGCCCACGATCTCGTCGGAACGCCAGTATTTCCCGTACCCGAGGTGGACCATTCGACCTTGCTTGATCTCCAATGTTCCCTCCAGCCTTGAGTTTGCGCTAATGTATAGGCTTGGGTCCACGGGGGAAACGACCCCCCAGCTTCCCGGTCCGGAAGTTGCACCGGAACGCGTCCGCCTGCGCTTTTGCCGGGCGGTATTTTCTTGTCATCGAAGAGAAGATCGGATTGAAGAGATATGGCTATTTCGAAGAAGGATGCCCTCGAATACCACACCATGGGAGGAAGGCCCGGGAAGATCGAGGTCAAGGCCACAAAACCCATGGCGACCCAAAGGGAGCTTTCCCTGGCCTACAGCCCCGGGGTGGCGGATCCCTGCCTGGAAATCGAAAAGAACCCGGACGATGCGTACCTCTACACCACCAAGGGGAACCTCGTGGGCGTGGTCTCCAACGGGACAGCCGTCCTGGGTCTGGGCGACATCGGAGCCCTCGCGGGCAAACCCGTGATGGAAGGGAAGGGCGTGCTCTTCAAGCGGTTCGCTGGGATCGATGTCTTCGACATCGAGATCGACTCGAAGGATCCGGAGGAGGTCATCCGGGCCTGTCAGCTTCTGGAGCCCACCTTCGGGGGGATCAACCTTGAAGATATCAAAGCTCCGGAGTGCTTCCACATCGAGGAAACGCTTAAGAAGACCATGGACATCCCGGTTTTCCACGACGATCAGCATGGTACTGCCATCATCGGTGCAGCGGGCCTCCTGAACGCCCTTGACCTGGTAGGGAAAAAGGCCGAGGAGGTCCGTGTCGTGTTCAGCGGGGCCGGGGCGTCGGCGATATCGTCGGCCCGCCACTTCATGCGCCTCGGGGTGAAACCCGAGAACATGATGATGGTGGACTCCAAGGGGGTGATCTTCCAGGGTCGCACCGAAGGGATGAACGAGTTCAAGGAAGAGTGGGCGGTGGAAACCGAGGCCCGGACCTTGGACGACGCCATGGAAGGCGCCGACGTCTTTATCGGCCTCTCCGTAGCCGGAATGGTGACGAAGGACATGGTCCGCTCCATGGCCGATGACCCGATTATCTTCGGTCTCGCCAATCCTGTGCCGGAGATTCTCCCTGAAGAGGTGGAGGAGGTCCGGAAAGACGCCATCATGGCCACAGGCCGAAGCGATTATCCCAACCAGGTGAACAACGTCCTGGGGTTCCCGTTCATCTTCAGGGGGGCTCTGGACGTCAGGGCTCGGGCCATCACCCCGAACATGATGCTGGCAGCCACCCATGCCCTGGCGGACCTTGCCCGGCAGGAGGTCCCCGAATCGGTCATGATGGCCTACGGCGGGGAAAACATCGAGTTCGGGCGGTCCTACATCATCCCCAAACCCTTTGATCCAAGGGTCCTGTTCTACGTATCCCCGGCTGTGGCCAGAGCCGCCATGGAGGACGGTGTCTCCAGGATCGAGTTGGATCTGGAAGAGTACAGGGATCGCCTCAGGGCGAGCCTCGGTCCAGCCATGGAAGTCATGCAGCGGATGGTTTCTCTTGCCCGACGGAATCCGCAGCGGGTGGTGCTCCCGGAGGGTTACAACGACCGGATCCTACGAGCCGCCGCGAATGTTGTGGAGGAAGGCGTGGCCGTCCCGGTTCTGGTCGGCCGCTCCAGCCGGATCCTGAAGCGAGCGGAAGAACTGGGTGTGGACCTCGAGGGGGTGGAGATGATCTACCCGCCGGACGAGGAGGAGAAGCGGGAGGACTACGCCCAAGCCCTCCACCAGCGGCGTCTCAGGAAGGGACTTACCCTGGCGGAGGCCCGGGGGCAGATGAACCGTGCCTTACGATTCGCCGGCATGATGGTGAGGGAAGGCGACGCCGATGCACTGGTTGCCGGAATCGAGTCCAATTATCCGGAGACCATTCGACCGGCCCTCCAGGTGGTGGGCCGAGCCGACGGGGTGGAGCACGTCGCCGGTCTCTATATGATTGCTCTTCCGAACCGGAAGCTCCTCTTTTTCGCCGATGCGTCCGTCAATATCGACCCGGACGCCGAAACCCTGGCCGAGATCGCCATCCTCTCCGCCGAGTTTGTTCGCGAGCTCAAAATCGAGCCACGTGTCGCTTTGCTGTCCTTCTCCAACTTCGGATCCGCTCCCCACCCTCTCTCCAAAAGGGTGTCCGAGGCGGTGCAAAGGATCAAGGAGCTCGACCCGGACCTGGAGGTCGACGGTGAGATGCAGGCCGACGCTGCCCTGAACCATGGTTTGTTGGAGGAGCTCTTTCCCTTTTCCGACCTCACCGGGCCAGCCAATATCCTTGTGTTCCCCAACCTGGCGGCAGCCAACACGGCCTATAAACTGATGGGGGAGATCGGAGGGGCGGAGATTATCGGACCGATCCTCATGGGCATGCGGCACCCCGTCCACGTCCTTCAGAGGGGAAGCACGGTCCAGGATGCGGTGAATCTCATCACAATCGCTTCGGTCGATGCGGCGGAGAGGGGAAGGACTCGAAGCTGACGCTTCGGCCTGAAGCGCTGAGGACAACAAGAGCTCTGGACGCCGAAAGGGTCGAGACATGAATAAGGGCAAGAAGATCAGGACCGTTCCTCCGGTGAAGCGGATCCACTACTTCGGACGCCTGGGATCTCGACGGACCCGGTTTTCCGTTGACCGCTTGGGAGGGAAGGGTTCGAGCCTGGCCTACATGCGCTCGCTGGGCCTTCCCGTCCCGCCCGGGTTCATCATCACCACCGAGGTCTGTGCCGAGTTCTACGACCGCGGCCAGAAACTGCCTCCCGGGCTGATGGATCAGGTTCAGGAGAACCTGGAGAAGCTCGAGAAGGAAATGGGAAAGGGGTTCGGTGCCACGGAGAACCCTCTGCTCGTATCGGTTCGCAGCGGGGCGGCCGCGTCCATGCCGGGGATGATGGACACGATCCTGAACCTTGGCCTGAACGACCAGACCGCCGAGTGGATGGCGGAGGTTACCGAAAACGAACGGGCTACCTTCGACGCCTACCGGCGGCTCATCCACATGTTCGGCGACGTGGTCATGGGCGTAGAGCACGAGCTCTTTGAAGACGCCTTCGCTGAAATCAAAACGAAGTACAAAGCGGTAGACGATACGGAAGTCCCGGCAAAGGGTCTCCGCGAACTGGTCGGGAAGTACAAGCAGGTTTACAGGAAGCACACGAAAGAAGCCTTTCCTCAGGATCCCCGAAAGCAGCTCGACCTGGCCATTCAGGCCGTGTTCAAGAGCTGGAATGCGCCCAGGGCCGTTCGGTACCGGGAGATCAATCACCTCCACGGTCATCTAGGTACGGCGGTCACCGTCCAAGCCATGGTCTTCGGGAATCTGGACGACAACTCCGGGACCGGCGTCTGCTTTACCCGGAACCCAGCCACCGGCGAGGACAAACTCTTTGGGGAGTTTTTGGTGAATGCCCAGGGGGAGGATGTCGTCGCAGGCATCAGGACTCCCCGAGACGTCCAGGAGATGGCGGAATGGAATCCCAGAGTCCTGGAGGAACTCAGGGAGATGAAGTGGGTCCTGGAAGGCCACTTCAAGGACATGCAGGACCTGGAGTTCACCATCGAGGGCGGCGACCTCTACATGCTCCAGAGCCGGAGGGGTCAGCGGACGGGGGCAGCGGCGGTGCGGATCGCCGTAGACATGGTAGAACAGGGGATCATCACTCAGGAGGAGGCCCTCCTCCGGATCCCGCCACAGGCCATGACCCAGTTCCTTCTACCCAGCTACTCCAGTTCGGACAAGGAGGGGTCGGACGTTCTGACCAGGGGTCTGCCTGCCTCCCCCGGTGCCGCCCGCGGCAAGCTGGCCTTCACGGCCGAAGAGGCGGTCAAAAGAGCCGAAAAGGGTGAGGACGTGATCCTGGTGCGGCGGGAGACCTCTCCGGAAGACGTGGACGGGATGCACCACGCCAAGGGGATCCTGACGTCCACCGGGGGCATGACGTCCCACGCCGCCGTGGTGGCCAGGGGATGGGGAAAGTGCTGTGTGGTGGGGGCGGGAGAGCTCAAAATCAGCGCCACAAACCAGACCGTGACGGTGGCCGGCAAGACTTTCGGCCCCGACGACACCCTCTCCATCGACGGGTCCACCGGGGAGGTAATGGAGGGAGAAATCGATCATTCCGAGCCGGAGCTGTCGGGCTACTTCGGGACCGTCATGGAGTGGGGTGACGAACACCGGGCCCTGGGGATAAGGGCCAACGCGGACACCCCCGAAGAGGCTCTCCGGGCGCGGCATTTCGGTGCCACCGGAATCGGACTCTGCCGGACCGAGCACATGTTCTTCGGCCCTGGCCGAATCGAAGCCGTCCAGGAGATGATCCTTTCCGATTCCACCCGGGCCAGGGAGAAGGCGCTGGCCAAGCTCCTGCCGTATCAAAGGGAGGATTTCAAGGGTATCCTGACGGCGATGAAGGGCTTTCCGGTAACCATCCGCCTCCTGGACCCACCCCTCCACGAGTTCTTACCGCGAGACAAGAAACGTCAGGACCTCCTGGCCCGGACGCTGGGAGTAACCCCCGCAATGGTGGAAGAACGGGTGGAAGCCCTGGAGGAATCCAACCCGATGCTGGGCCATCGGGGGTGCAGGTTGGCCATCACCTATCCCGAAATCCCGGTCATGCAGGTTACGGCCATCGTGGAAGCGGCTGTGGCTTGCAGGCGGGAGGGAATCCGGGCCCACCCTGAAATCATGATTCCTCTCGTGGGGTCGGTCAAAGAGCTGGCCCTCCTCCGGGATCTGGTGCAGCACACGATCGAGGAGGTAATGACGGCCCAGAAGTACTCCGGAAACCTGGAGATCCCCATCGGGACGATGATCGAAGTTCCCAGGGCGGCCATGACGGCCGGAGAGATAGCCGAAATAGCCGACTTCTTCTCTTTCGGGACGAACGATCTCACCCAGATGACCTACGGGTTCAGCCGGGACGATATCAACAGCTTCCTTCCCGACTACCTGGCCCAGGGCGTCCTGGACAAGGACCCCTTCTTCAGCCTCGATCAGACCGGCGTCGGTCGGCTGGTGGCCTTGGCCACCACCGAGGGGAGGGAGCGGAACCCGGACCTGAAGGTGGGGATTTGCGGGGAACACGGTGGCGAGGCGGAGTCCATCGAATTCTTTCACGGCATCGAACTGGACTATGTCAGCTGTTCATCCTTCCGGGTTCCGGTAGCGAGGTTGGCTGCGGCACAGGCAGCCCTTCGGCTCGACGGGTGGGAGGGCTCGGACTGAGGATACACCCAAGGCTTTCCCTGAGCGGTCCTCCAGCGTCAGATTGGCCGGGACGACAAACCCCGGCCACGACCCAGGAGGTTCACATGGCCATCCACCGGTTCCGACTCCCGACCCTCTTCGGTCTCCTTTTGATGTTTGGCACCTTCCTGCCATTTCAGGATGCTGCAGGCCAAGAGCCGGCTTTCGTTCCGGATCATGTCCCGCCACGAATCCATCCGCTTCCGCCCCTGAGGGAGCAGGCGAAGATCGAGCAGGAATGGGCGTTCAAGAGGGTCACTGAGGTCATCCCTATGCTCATGCGGGAGTACGGCGTGGACATGTGGATCCTGTCCATGCGTGAATACGAAGAAGACCCGGTGTTTTGGGCCATCAAGGCCCCCACCACCTTCGCTGCAAGACGGAGATCGATTTACGTCTTCTACGACCGAGGGCCCGGTCAGGAGCTGGAGCGTTTGGCTCTGGGTGGAGGGAGCCAGGGCGGAATCTTCGAAGCCTACCGGTCTACGCGGCCCTCACCCCGGGGGGATCAGGCCGAGTTGGTGGGTGACGAACAGTGGATGCTTCTGAGGGAATTGGTGGAGGATCGGGACCCTGGCACGATCGCAGTGAACATCGACGAACACTGGGCCTTCGCCGACGGCTTGGGGGCCGGCGAGTGGGAAGCACTGCAACGAGCTCTTGGCTCGAGCTATGTCGCCAGGGTAAAACGGGAGCCTCGGTTGGCGGTGGAGTTCATCGCCCATCGGCTTCCCGAGATGATGCCAGCCTACCGGGAGAGGGAAGAGACCGTCCATGCCATCCTCTCCCAGGCCTTCTCCAGCGCCGTCATCACTCCTGGCGTCACCACGACCGAGGACGTTCAGTGGTGGCTGCGGGAGGAGGTCCAGGAGCTGGGAATGACGACCTGGTTCCATCCGTCGGTCGATCTCCAGCGGGCCGGGGAGACTCCGTCCGGGGGCCCCCTGGTGATTCAGCGCGGGGATCTTCTCTGGACCGACTTCGGCACTATCGCCATGAACCTCCACACCGACACTCAACACCTGGGCTATGTCTTTCGGCCGGGCGAAACGGAGGTTCCCGCAGGCCTCCGCCAATGCTTGAAAGCGTCCAATCGGATGCAAGACATCTTGCTGGCTGAGATGGAAGTGGGCCGGACGGGGAACGAAATCCTGGCGGCCGCTTTGGCCCAGATGGAGGTGGAGGGAATCAAGGGCACCATCTACACCCACCCCATCGGGGACAACGGCCACGGATCGGGACCTCTCATCGGGCGTTGGGATGCCCAGGAGGGTGTGCCGGTCCGGGGCGAGATTCCCCTGAGGGCTTCCACCTGGCACTCCATCGAGCTTCAGGCCAGGCACCCGGTGCCGGAATGGGACGGGAAGGAAGTTTCCTGCCGGCAGGAAGAAGAGGCCTACGTGGCCGAGGATGGGAGCAGGCACTGGGTATTCCGGCGCCAGACCGAATTCCACTACGTCTGGTAGGGGGGAAAATGGCGAAACAGTATTGGCTCATGAAGAGTGAAGAGGACGTTTACTCCATTCGGGACCTTGAGAGAGACGGGAGCACCTGCTGGGAGGGCGTTCGGAACTACGAAGCCCGGAATCTCATGAGGGACAAGATGCGGGTGGGAGACGGCGTCCTCTTCTATCATTCCAACGCCAAACCGCCGGGGGTGGCTGGAATCGCCAGGGTGTCGAAGAGGGCCTACCCGGACCACTACGCTTTCGACAAGAAAAACCCCTATTTCGATCCCAAGTCCGACCCGGAGAACCCCCGCTGGTTCATGGTGGACGTCGAGTTCGTCGAGGCCTTTCCGGACGTCGTGCCTCTGGATGAGATCAGGGCCGCTCCCGAGCTGGCGGAGATGGCGCTTCTGAAGAAGCTTCGCCTCTCCGTGCAACCGGTTACCAAGGAGGAGTTCGGGATCCTTCGGAAGATGGGGAGGAGGCGATAGGCCACGGCTTCGCCGCGTCGCCCCGGTACTACGAAACCGCCCCGTACTCGTTGAGCCAATCCTCCGGCTTCAGGACCCGGGTCATCTCCCGCTCCCGGAGTCGGAACCACCGGGCCACCAGCAGGATTTCCGATGCCGCCTCCTGGGTCAGGGCTCCCATCTCCGGCGGGGGGGCTGTGAATACGCCCTCGATCTTCGCCGCGGCACGCTTTCGTCCGGCCTTCCCTTTTGGGTTGGGCAGCTCGTCTGCCACCAGGCCCTTCCGGATCAGGTACAAACGATCGTCGCCCCGGAACCCTGGAACACGGTAGACGAACGAGAGCCCTTCCACTCGCCCGCGAAAGCCGACCAACTCACGCTGGAGAGCCTGCAAGCGTTCCAGGCGGTCCCGGATGATGGCGGCGTATTCGAACTCCATGGCCTGGGAAGCCTGGTCCATCTCCTCCTGCAGCATGACCAGGGGTTTCCGGCTCCTCCCTTCCAGGAACCTCCGGGCCGTCTCGACGGCGCTGGCGTAGTCACCCGAGAAACACCCTCCGAAACAGGGGCCGAGACAACATCCGGTCTGGGCTCGGATGCATCTTGGCGCCGTCCCCTTCTCAAAAAACTCCAACTGGTCGCCGAAGACGATCGGTATGCTGCCCGGGCAATTCCTGAGGCCGAGGACGTGGGCGAGGTCCGACAAAGTGGCACCGAGAAAACCGGGCCGTGGGAAGGGCCCGAAGTATGTGGCGCCGTCGGGGAGGATTCGGGCCACGGGGATCACCCGGGGGGCCGGCTCCTGGGTGATCTTGATGAAAGCGAAGCTCCGCTTCCCTTTGTGCTCGACGTTGTACCGTGGCCGCCAGCGCTTTATGAGCCGCATCTCTTTCACCAGGGCCGCGAATTCGTTCGGCACGTAATCCCACGTGACCGAGAGGGTGTCTCTGATGAGTTTCCCGGCCTTCTCGTTGGGTTCGGCCCTGAAGTAGGAGAGGAGCCTGCTCTTCACCCGAACCGACTTCCCCACATAAAGGATCTCTC
Source organism: Gemmatimonadota bacterium (assembly GCA_013043565.1). GTDB lineage: Bacteria > Gemmatimonadota > Gemmatimonadetes > Longimicrobiales > Gaopeijiaceae > JABDNZ01. The sequence goes on from JABDNZ010000068.1 coordinate 9,895, forward strand.
CCTGGGGCCCCTCCATCCGATAGACGCCGGGGCGGTCCTCTGCGTGCTGCCGGACAAAGGCACGAAGGCTGGGGTTGAGGATCATGGGACTCCTTGGACTTTCGCTTTTCCTTCGGGGTAAGGTAGAACCGAGCCACCCCATTCGTCCATTGCCTTGCCCCGACCCCCCGGCTAGTCTCTCGCCATGTCCGAAGAGAACCGCTTCAGGGTAATCCGGGATCCCCTCTGGAACTCCATTCGATTGGACCGGACCGCCGTCCGAATCGTCGATACCTCGGAGTTCCAGCGTCTCCGTTACATCCGGCAGCTTGGCCTGGCGCATCTTGTGTACCCCGGGGCCACCCACACGCGATTCGATCATGCCGTGGGCGTCTACCACCTGGCCCGGACCGCCCTCCGCTTCCTCAGGGAGAGGACATCCGTTCCTGAAGAGGTGTGGGAGGGGGAGGAGCTGATTCCCTATGCCGCCCTCCTCCATGACATCGGGCACTTCGCCTTTTCTCATGCCCTGGAGGAGCTGGAGCCGGATCAGATCCCGGGGGACCACGAAGAGGTGAGCTCTCAGTTTTTTCAGTCCCCTGAGCTTCAGGAGGCCCTCGAGGGTCTGGGGCCCGGCGCGGCGGATCGGATTCACCGGCTGATTCGGGGAGAGGGGGGCGTTCCCCTCCGGGGGCTCGTTTCCGGAAGCCTGGATCTGGACAAGATGGAGTACCTTCGTCGGGACGCCCGTTTTTGCGGGGTACCCTACGGAGAGGTGGACGTGGATCGCTTGATCCAGGGCTTGGTCCTGCTGCCCGATCCGGCGACGGGTTCGTATGAAGTCGGCGTCCACGAGAAGGCGGTCGCCGCCCTGGAATCCCTTCTCTTCGCCAAGTACCAGATGTTCAGGAACGTTTATTGGCACCATGGCGTGAGAGCGGCCACGGCTCTGTATAAGCGAATCGTCGAAGAAGCGGTCCGGGAAGGGTTGGTGACGCCCCCGGATTTGGTGGGCCCCACCGACGAAGAGCTCCTCTATGAGATCGGTGGACGGGCGGAAAAGGCCCAGACTCCCGGCGCGGAACGGCTCAGGTCCCGGTGGCTCCCGGCCCTTCGGAGTCGGAGGATCCCAAAGCGGGCCCTGGAGCTGACGGCTGCAGACCTGGCCGAGATCCCCCTTCCTTCCTGGCTTTGGGAGGACTCTCCCAGACGGCGTGCCCTGGAGGATCGCCTTGCCGGGCGGCTGGACTTGGAGTCGGGAGAGGTCGTGGTCGACTATCCTGTCAAGGCAGCCATGTTCCAACTCAACCTCCTCCTGGAGAGGAGAAGTGGGTCGGTGGCCCGAGTGGGCCCTGAGGGGTTGCCGGGAGTCATCGACCTTCCCCGTGTGGCGGAGGAACTTTATCGAACCGCCAGGGTCCTTCGTGTATTCACCTTCCTGCGCAGGACGGTGACGCGCGATCAGTTCCTGGATGCGCTGCTGGAGGAGGATGAAAAACCGCTGGAACCTTCCGTTCCCGCAGGTGTGTAAAGGGATTCGAATAAGC
>JABDNZ010000071.1 GCA_013043565.1 Gemmatimonadota bacterium
TCCCACGGTGGTCCATCGCGGATGACTTCAGAGGCTTCCACTGCTCTTCCAGCCCGAGCTCTGAAACCCACCGGCCGACGTAGTTCCAATCGAACTCCGGCCCAGCACTGCCGAGGATGGCACGGACGTCTCGGATCTGCAGCTCCGACTCTCCCTTTTTTGCCCACTCAAGCTTTGCCACCACGAGGTCTTCTTTGGTCACCATGGTCAGGTCGAGCCCGAGGGCAGTCGTCCGGACCCTCCGCTCGAATTCGGATCGACTGAATGCGCGACTCTTCCGGATGATGAAATCGACCTTCCACCCGGACTGCGGGTCGATGGCATTGAACTGCCCCTCCTGGGCGGACGCCTCCTTCGCGGCAGCCAGTGAAACGTAATAACCGGCCGATGAAATCAGATCGGTGAGGTGGGCCAGCTTTTCCGGAGAAACCTCCACAACTAGATCAATATCTTGAGTTGCGCGGGGCACAGCGTAGTAGGCGGCGGCCAGTGAGCCGGTCAGCATATAGGGCACCTCGGCCTCTTCTAGGACCGAGATGACACGCTGGAGAAAAGTCGCCAGCGTCAAGGGATGGCCTCGGGTTGGAGGCCGTGAGTCTCGAGGATGAACCGACGAACCAACTCCGCTTCCGAAACATCAGGCTGACTGGACCTTAGTCCGGCAAGCCGGAGTTTCCGGACGGCCTCGCTGAGATCAAGCGCAATGCGCAGTCGGCCTTCCGGGCCAAGGCGAATGTGGGCTTGCTCCTGGAGCTTTCGGACCGTGACGGAGGTGTCCAGAGGTTCGAGAGACATAACAAAACTTAGGGGAAAGGGACCTCCCAGCATAACTCCCTATCATGTTAGCTCTTCTCCGGTCCAATCACCAAGGGATCCTCCGAGTGACCCGCCCCCAAGGTTGGTACCACTTCCAGTGTTAGTTCAGAGCTCCCTGCCGCTGGGGGTGAGGACCCCGCAAAGTCGGCAGTCTCAGGAACGCTGGATCCGGCCGGATCGCTTCAGGAGCCGGAGGCCGATAGCCCAAGGAGCTGTGGGGTCGGATGGTGTTGTATTCCCGCCGCCACTGCTCGATCAGCACCTTCGCCTCCGCCGAGTTGAAGAAGATCTCTGGCTTCAAGACCTCATCCCCCAACGTCCCATTGAAGCTCTCGTTGTAACCGTTCTCCCACGGGCTCCCTGGCTCGATGAACAACGTCTTCACACCCAAGTCCCGGAGCCAGTCCCGAACCACCTTCGCCGTCATCTCCGGTCCCTTGTCCGACCGAAAGTAGGCCGGCGACCCATGCTCCGCGAATAGCCTGGTCAGCGTCTCCAGGACATCGTCGGAGTTCAACTTCCGGTCCACCTCGATGCTCAGGCATTCCCGGCTGTGCTCGTCGATGACCGTCAGCATTCGAAAGGGCCGGCCATCATGGGTCCGGTCCGCCACGAAGTCGTAGGACCACACGTGGTGCCTGTACAATGGCCTCAGGCGGATGCAGGACCCGTCGTTCAAGGGATAGGTATTTCAAGCACCCTACGGCGTCCGGGAACTCCTGGGAGATGGTGGGCGGAGCGGAGGGGAAGGATTCCTGGGCGGCCTCTTCTGTATCCCCACGGGGGGCCCCCATGTCAAACTCAACTTGGGGTGGGCCCCTGGGGGGATGGGTGAGCGGGGGGGAGGTGGGCTCGCCGACATGGGCAAGGATCTGTGTGATAGGCTCGGGCTCGGTGAGGAAGGCGATGAAGGTGAGGGGCCACGGATCCTTAGGACATCCCCACCGCACAGTTTAGTTGCAAAGGTACGTCGGCACCGCTAGATATCCGGCATACCCCGACAGCCAGGAGGTGGTATGAGAGCCGCAGCGGTGTTGGCCGTCCTTCTCTTATTCGCCTGCGATGACGACGGTATCAGGCCTCCCATTGACCCGATCATTACAGACCTGACCGCTGAACCGTTGATCGTAGCTACGGGGGAACAAAGCACCATCACCGCTGTGGGTTACGACCGCGAACAACACCCACTCACCTATTCCTGGGAGGCTACGGGAGGAAGCCTGGCGGGCGCAGGTGACTCGGTTGTTTGGACAGCTCCAGAAGTTGAGGGGACCTATGCAATCTTCCTCACTATCCTCGATGAGGAGGGCGGTACTGACACCGATTCGGTCCTTGTCGATGTTCGGAATGGAACCCTCTTGATCAACACCGGCGGTGGTCTAATCGCATACGGGTTTGATGGAGACCATTTCGGGATTACCGAAGGGAGGAGCCTCAGCGGCACAGACCTCCTCAAAGGCGATGACATCGAGGTCTTCGGCACACGAATCTACCTCAGTGGCATCAAAGAGGAGTACCGCATCCTTGAGGTCGGGTATGATGGTCGGCTTCTCTCGTCCACCTCGCCAATCCGGCCAGACATCTACGCCGCTGGTTTCACGGTTCTCCCGGACGGCGGCTTTGCGGTCTTGGACAACTACTCCGACTCCGTTCACATTTTGGATCAGGACGGGTTCCCCCGTGCAACCGTTCCGATACCCGATCCGCTCCCGGGCCTCCTGGGCCGTCAAATTGTCGACGGTCTGGTGGTCGGAAACCGCCTCATCGTCTCGGAGACCGGGCGCGGAAAGATATTCTCGGTGGATCTAACGACCTACGAGACCTTTGTTTTTTTCGAATTCTTTGAAACCGAGTCTTGGCTGGGCGCCATTGCATGGGATGGGGGTGAGGTGTTCCACGTCTACATGAACCATGACGGCGTGGGGAAGGTCTTTGCCTTCGCTGAAACCGGTGAGCCGCAGAAAGTCTGTACCCTTCCCGAGACAAACGCCTTCGGCCTGGCCTCCGTCGGATCCTATCTTTTTGCCACGGTCAACAGAGCAGGAACGGTCTACAGGATCAACCGATTCACTCGAAAAGTCGAGAAGATTCTCGACGGCCTCGACTGGCCGACGGACATAGAGTACCTCCCCGTGGGTTTGGAGAAAGGGTAGGAGAAAGGACTGGGCCACCGAGGCAGCTGCCCTACACCTGAACGAGCCCCTGAGGCTACTGGAAGAACG
>JABDNZ010000084.1 GCA_013043565.1 Gemmatimonadota bacterium
GCCCCCTTTTCTGTTGAGGGCGAGTTCCTGTCTGAGGAAAGCTCCCCCTACCTCACCCGCTCGAACCGAATGTCCCGGGTCCGCGTGTTGGCCAGATAGAACGCGATTACCTGCCCGTTCCGATCCCTCTCGAATGCGATCTGGAACCCACCGCCTGAGAACTCGTCTTCCTCTCCGGGGGTGAGGTCTGCGTCGTCCAGCCTCCTCTGCTTCAGAACCAGGTGGTCTTCGTCCAGGGTGATGGTGAAGAACGTCTCGATCTCTTCGCTGAAGAACCGGCCGGTGTATGCCTCGAGCTCTTCGGCACTCGGCTCCCACTCTACGGTTTCCCCCTCCACCCGGTTGGCCGGATGGTCCCCGTTCTGGTGGAGCGTGAGTGAGCTCACCGCCCCATCGTCGTTCCTGTGGAAGGTGATGGAAGCTTGCACCCCCACGAAGGAGAAGGTCGAGTCTGAGGTGGGAACGATCTCGAACCTGGGCTGGCCGGTGCCCTGGCCGAAGAGCGAATCGTCTTCCCGGAAGAACCGAAGGATGAAGGCAGGAGCCTCCTCCAGGGCGTATCGGCCCACCATCTCGTCGAACGCTTCGGGATCGTAGGCCTCGGCGTCGAAAGCCTCGGCTTCGGCGGCGGCCTCCGGTGCCTCCTCCTCTTCCTCAGGCTCCATGTCCGCCGCGAAGAAGGCTTCGGCCAGGCGGAAAGCGATGGTGCCGTCGAAGGCCGCGTGGTTGCTCTGGGTGGTGATGCCGGCGTTGATCTCCGGGTAGTAGGCGAGTTGGCTCCGGTGGGCCATATCGGCCCCACCGTGATGGACCCGACGGAGGCCCCTGTGCTCGTCGATAAAGAGGCCCAGCCCGTACCCTGTGGTGTCACCGCTGGTGAGAACGTTCGGGGTCATCATCTCCTGTACGGTTCCAGGGCTCCCCACCACCGGGTTCGCGTAGTTCTCGATCCATCTCTGGAGGTCGCCCACGGTGCTGTAGATACCCCCGGCCCCCACGGCACCGCCGATGTCGCCCGTCTCCAGGAAGATCCCTCCAGGCCCCGGCCTGTAGCCCACGGACCGCCCTTCCACGATGTGCTCCGGGCTGGGGCGAACCATGGTCCGGATCATTCCCAGGGGCCCGAAGACGTTCTCCTCCATGAACTCATGAAAGTCCTGCTCCGAGATCCGCTCCACGATGGCCGCCGCCAGGCCGAAGGCCGTGTTGTTGTAGTTGAACTCGGAGCCTGGGGAGTTCTGGAGGGCCGGCTGGCGCTGCACGATGTCGATGATCTCGGAACGATCGACCCAATCCCCGTGGTCCACCCGCCGTCCCGTCATCACGAGGAGGTTGATGAACTCCCGGTATCCGGTGGTGTGGCTCAGGATGTGGCGGATGGTAATGGTCTCCCCCAGGTCCGGGAGCTCGGGGATGTGCTCGCGAACATCATCGTCCAGGGACAACTCGCCCCGCTCGACCAGGAGCATGACGGCGAAGGCCGTAAACTGCTTCGATGTGGATCCGATGTTGGTGCGGGTCTCGACTACCCATGGGATGCCATAGGCGAGGTTCGCCGTGCCGTAGGCTTTGGAGAAGATGGTCTCCCCGTCCCGCCAAACCGACACCACGGCTCCGGGAGAATCTTCCCGGTCATACGCGGAGAGCAGCTGATCGGCCAGCTCCCTGGGGTCGGTGGCCACGGGCTCCAGCAGGGCGATGGCGATGGAGTACTCTCCCGATCCCTCCTCGAATGGGATCACCTGGATCTGCCAATCGCCTTCCGCATCGGTCTCGAACTGGAAATGCTCCGGACCTTCTGCCGGTCCGTCGAAGCTGCTCACCACTCGCCCGGTGGGATGCAGGATCCGGACGATCACGTCCACGGAGAGTTGATCCACGGCCCCTCGAACCAGGAAGTCGTCGCCGGCCGTGACCGTGTAGGCCACGGTGTCCCCGGCCTCGAGGCTGCCGGATAAGGGTGATCCGGTGGAGAGGGGTATGACCTGGGCGTTCAGTCCGGGGGCGAATGCGAACGATGCGAGGGCTGCTGCAGCAACGAAGGAGCGAAGCATGGTACGCCGACCTTGAGTCAATGGACGAGAGAGAATGGCGAGCAACGGTCTGGAAAAATCGAAGAGGAGAGGGTAGGGGACAAGGAGGGATCGCTTCAGAAGCCCACGTTCAGGATGGAGATTGCCCGAATAGGACTTATTCGAGGTCTCGGGGGGAGATGCCTCAAGGGCGGGTGATCGCTCGAGCGTGCAGGATTTCGCCTCCGGTCAGCTCGCGCACGTCTCCTTCGGCCAGGGTCAGCACGGCCAGAGTTTTTCCCTCCGCTGTGACGAACTCCACCTCGAATCTCTTTCCGTTCGGGTACCGGAACACGACTGTTCCAATGTCCCCTGCCGCCAGACCAACCTCCGGAACGTCGCGGGTCAGAGCCACCAAATTCAGCTCATCCATCTGCCGGTTTCCTCGCTGCTGGGACGGGTAGGCAGTAACGAACCGCGGGACCTCCTCGCCGACAAGGGTGATCCAGACCGTTGTCAGCCGGGTTCGGTCCCCATACGGAGAGTCCAGATTCCCCGCCACAACATACTTGGTACCGAAAGGCGTCCCAACAGTTTCTACCACTTCCCCCTGCTCCGCGACCCGGAGGAGAGCCCTAACGAAGAGCGGAGCGCATTCTGAAGTGAAACCCAGGCTCTGGAAGAACCGTGCCTTCGATCTCCCAGACGGATGGACGGGAGAGAGCAAATAACCGAGTATCTTCTCGGGAGCGATCTGTGCTCGGCCCGCGTTTGGTAGCTTCAAAGACGCCTTCGGGAATCCAGGGAGATTTCGCCCTTTGTAGGTGTCCTGGAGGTATGGGCGTTGCCATGGCGGGATGATGTCGCTGATCTTTGGTGCGAGCAGGGGCTCCCCCCGAATTCCATAATCTCTGGAGTTTGAACATGCAAAAAGGTCCGCAGCGATTCGGCGCTGCCGTCCTCATGGCCTCCCTGGCCGTTCCCACGAATGTCCTCGGCCAGCAAACGGGGGGCTACGGACCCGAGACCGAGGCCCGGATCGATTCAGTCTTCGAGAGCATGGACTCCACCCACACGCCGGGGTGTGCCCTGGGAGTGATGGAAGGTGGGAGCCCGGCCTACCTCAAGGGTTACGGGATGGCCAACCTGGAGTATGACATCCCCATCAATCCGTCGTCCGTCTTCCACGTGGCCTCGGTCTCAAAGCAGTTCACGACCTTCGCCGTTTCCCTTCTGGTGGCCGAGGGGAAGGTCTCCTGGGAGGACGACATCCGTGAGTACATCCCTGAGGTGCCGGACTTCGGGGAAACCATCACCCTGAGGCACCTGGCGAACCACACGTCGGGGATCCGGGACCAGTGGAGCCTGTTGAGCATGGCGGGGTGGCGTTTCGAGGCGGATGTCATCACCCAGGACGACGTCCTTGAGATCACATCGAGGCAAACCGCGCTGAACTTCCCCGTGGCTGATCAGTACCTCTACTCCAACACGGGTTTCACTCTGCTGGCGGTGGTGGTGGAGAGGATCTCGGGCCAGACTCTGAAGGAGTTCACCCAGGAGCGAATGTTCGGGCCCTTGGGCATGACCGGCACCCACTTCCACGACAACCACAACACCATCGTTCCCAACCGTGCCTATGCCTACGCGCCGGTGGGCGGGGACGAGGGGTACCGCATCAGCATCCCCGACTTCGACGTGGTGGGCGCCACCAGCCTCCACACCACGGTGGAGGACATGGCCAAATGGGACCGAAACTTCTACACGGCTGAAGTAGGCGGGCCGGAGGTCCTGGAGGGCATGCACGAACGGGGGATCCTCAACTCGGGCGACACCATCAACTATGCCCTGGGCCTGTCCCACGGACGGTACCGGGGCCTTCCCACCGTCGGCCACGGCGGCGCCGACGCCGGATACCGTAGCGACTTCCTCCGATTCCCGGAGCAGGACGTCAGCGTGGCCGTCCTCTGCAACTTTCCATCCAGCGGTCCTGGCGGCCTGGGCCGGCAAGTGGCGAACATCGTCCTGGAAGATGTGTTCCCGGAGCCGCTCCCGGACCCCGATGCTGAGGAAGAAGAAGGGGAGGCAGAGCCGGACGCCGTTCCCCTATCGGAGGCAGAATTGGAGGAGCTGGCGGGATACTATGCCGCGGACTTCAACGATCGTCCTTTGGTGCTTCGGGAACGAGAGGGCCACCTCTTCATGGACGGGCAGCTGAGGCTCTTCCATGAGGGTGATTGGGTCTTCCGGCCCGACGGTGAGGATGAGAGGGCCCAGATCGTCAGGACGCCTGAAGGCTCGGTGTCCGTTACCACTCCAGACGGGATCACGTTTGTCCGCCAGGCCGCAGTGGATCGGGACTCAGTCGATCTAGAGCCTTATGTCGGCCGCTACTGGAGCGAGGAACTGGGTGTGGAGTACGAGGCCCGTCTCGAGGAAGGGCGCATGTTCTTCATGAACCGGAAGATCGGTCGGCGGAACATCAATCCCGTCTTCCACGACGGATTTGGAGCAGGGGGGAACTGGGTGAGGTTCTTCCGGGACTCGGCCGGGGAGATCACAGGGTTCACCCAGAGCTCGGGACGGGTGTGGAAGGTGAGGTTCCGGAAGCTGGAGTAGGGTAGGCTGGCCTCTACCCCCCCGGCCCCCTGACACCCTCGGCTTCAGCGGCCTGACGGAGCCCCCCGTCAAGGGTGGCCAAAGGGATACCGAAACGGATCGCCAACTCAAGATATTGGGCGTCGTAGGCCGATAGATTCCTCCTACGGGCAAGACTGCGTGACTGTTCGAAAACCCGTCGGCGATCCACCGGCTCCACAACGATGGGCAGAGCAAGGAGAAGGCGGGTGAACCGGGCTGAGGCCGCCGGCTCAATGCGGTCGCGTCGTTCGGCGACCAGCAGCCCGTTAGAGACCTCCAGGGGCCACAGGGCCGTGGTGCAAG
>JABDNZ010000086.1 GCA_013043565.1 Gemmatimonadota bacterium
TGGAGGTTTCCTCGGATGCGAAGGACCTCATCTCGCGAGAGGGACACGATCCGGCCTACGGAGCCAGGCCCCTGAAGCGGGCGATACAGCGGATGGTTCAAGACCCCCTGGCCCTCAAGCTGCTCGAGGCGGAGATTGGCGAGGGAACCGTGGTCACGGTGGTCCCCTCGGAGACTTCCGGGGGCTTGGATTTCCGGCTCGAGAGCCGGGACGAGAGTGAAGACCGGGAACCCGAGGATGGCGGCCGTTGACGGCCGGCTCGTAAGCTGCCAGTGTCGATAAGGGAGGTTTGAGCACGTCCTGAACCCGGCCTTGAAATGAAATGCCTACTCTATGCAGCGATCCCGCTCCTTTTGGCGGCGGGATGCACCACGACCCAGATCGTCTCCTCCGGTGAGATGGCGGCTGTGGCGCCCAGGCTTTCGGTGGAACGGTTCCTCCAAGCCAGTAACGAAAGGGACCTCCATGCCATGGCCGGGCTCTTCGGGACGGCTGACGGACCGGTTATCGAGACCGGAGGCGCCTTCGGTTGCATGTTCAAGAGGATCGGGTCGTGGATCGGTCTCGGCGACAGGTGCACCACGCTCCAGGAAGTCGAGCTTCGGATGGACGCCATCGCCCAGATCCTTCAGCACGAGGACTACACGATCGTCACCGACGAGCGGGTCCCGGGGAGGCAGGACCAAACCACCCGCGTGGGCGTGAATATGCGGATCCGCGGGCGGGACATTTCCGACGTCCCGTTCCTGGTCGTCCAGACGGATCAAGGCCGTTGGTTGATCGAGGAGATCGTCCTGAGGAGGATCACCGGGGGTTAGCCGCCCCCGTCGGGCTGCAGGGCCGGCTACTCAGTTGGGCCGGCCTGAACCAGTTCGATGAGGAACCCTCCTGTGCCACGGGGGTGAAGGAAGGCGACCTGATGGCCTCGGGACCCGGGGCGGGGAGTTTCATCGATCAGATCGATGCCCTCCTCCCGGAGACGTGAGAGGGCTTCAGAGAGGTCGGGGACCCGGTAAGCGATGTGATGGAAACCTTGGCCCCGTTTTTGTAGGAAGCGGCCAACGGGCGTGTCGGGGCCCAGGGGTTCGATCAACTCGATGGACCCGACGAAAAGGACCCGAACCCCCTGGCTCGGGAGTTCCTCCACGGGGGAACAGGAGTCCCCGGTCAGGAGTTCGAACAACGGAACGGCCTCCTCGAGGGAGGTGACGGCTACGGCGACGTGGTCCAGAGGATAAGGAAGCATGTCTTTTTCGGTGCCTGGGTGAGAGCGGTTTGGGCTCCCGGAGGTGCCTGAACCCGGCGGCATGGTATCCAGAGCCGCCTAAATGAACAAGGAGCCGGTTTGATGGCAGATAGTGGAATGGTTTTCGAAGTCACCGACACGAACTTCGGAGATGAAATTGAAAACAGCTCGGGGCTCACGCTTGTGGACTTCTGGGCAGCATGGTGTGGGCCCTGCCGCATGGTGGCTCCCATCGTGGCAGATTTGGCGGATGAGTACTCGGAGCAGGGCCTTCGGGTCGGGAAGTTGGACGTCGATCAGAATCCCCAGACGGCGAGCAAGTTCGGGATTCGTTCCATTCCCAGCATCCTGTTCTTCAAAGACGGAGCCCACGTCGACACCGTCGTCGGCGCGGTGCCCAAGCCATTCCTGGAGGCGAAGGTCAACGAGCACATCTGAACTCCAGCCTCCAAGGGATCAAGCTCTTCTCCCTGGAAGAGAACCCGGCCCCCAGGCTATGAGCCTGCGGGGCCGGTTCTTCGCCCCTGGCCCCGCGTGTGCCCCGGCCCCATCCTAGTCCCATGGCGAAGCTATTCCTTGTCAGCACACCCATTGGCAACCTCGGCGACCTCTCCCCTCGGGCCGGGGAGGCGTTGGCGTCGGTATCCCGCATATTGGCGGAGGACACTCGGCGAACCAGGAAACTCCTGAGCCATCTCGGCTTGGCCGTTCCCCTGGTTTCCCTCCACTCCCACAACGAAGCATCCAGGCTGAAGATGGTCGTGGACTCGCTCGCTTCGGGCGAAGACCTGGCGCTTGTGTCCGATGCGGGCACACCCCTCGTGTCGGACCCGGGCCGAAGGGTCGTGGAGGCCGTGCTGGATGCCGGTTTTCCCGTGGTCCCGATTCCCGGCCCTTCGGCGGTCCTCGCCGCCCTGGTTGGATCGGGGTTCTCCGGAGATCGGTTTTCCTTTCTCGGGTTCCTTCCTCGGAAAGGCCCCGAGAGGGCTGAGCTCCTGGACCGGATCTACGGCTCGCCGGACACCGTGGTCCTATTCGAATCGCCGGAGCGGGTAGCCGACCTGCTGACCGCCCTGTCCGAGAGTTGCGGTCCCGATCGGGCCGTGGCCGTAGCCCGGGAGCTCACGAAGGTCCACGAAGAGTTCGTGAGGGGCAGTCTGGCCCAGGTAGGGGCTCACTTCCAGGACAATCGGCCCCGGGGTGAGTTCGTGGTCGTGGTGTCCGGCTCTTCCGAGGCGGAGAGGGGAACCGCCGTGGACGAGGAGGCTGCCCGAGCCTTGGCCGTGGCCCTGTTGAAGGACGGCCTCACTCCCAGCCGAGCGGCCAGGGAGGTGGCCCGCCGGCTCAAGGTTCCCCGAAACCTGTCCTACGACATCGTACAGGATGTGTCACGGGGCGACGGCTCCAGGGCCGAGTAGCCGGGCCATGCCCAAAAAGGGTAGCTCTCCTCTGTCCCCCCTTCGCCTCGGCGAGGAAGCGTCCGCCGCCATTCGCGACGAGATCGGGAGGGCGAAAGGGAGAGAGGTCACATTTCTTCTGGAAGTGGGGGAGGACCGGGTCCTGATGAACCCCCGGGCGGTGGCCAGGGGAAACCGGGGGGCCGTGTTGGCCGTCGCCCGGGATGCCCCCGAGGGCTCTGTCATGGTCCACAATCATCCGTCCGGGGACCTGGAGCCCTCCGGAGCGGATCTGGCCGTTGCGGCGGCCCTCCATGAGGTCGGCCTGGGCACGGCCATCGTGAACAACGGCGCTACGGACATCTATGTGGTAGTGGAACCCCCTCCGCCCCGGGTGGTGGAACCCCTGGATCTGGACGAGGTCCAGGAGTTTCTGGGCCGGGATGGGCCTTTGGCCCGGACCCATCCGGCCTTCGAGGATCGGCCGGGACAGCAGGACATGGCCCACCTGGTGGCCCGCCGGTACAACCAGGGAGGGGTGGGGCTGGTGGAGGCGGGGACAGGGACCGGGAAGTCCATGGCCTACCTGTTGCCTGCGGCCCTCTGGGCTCTTCGGAACGGGGAGCGCACGGTCATCTCGACGAACACGATCAACCTCCAGGAACAGTTGGTGGGGAAAGACCTGCCCCTTCTCAGCGCGTCTCTGGACCAGGGAGGGTCATCGGAGGAGAAGGATGGGCCGCTGCGGTGGGCTCTGGTGAAGGGCCGGGGAAACTACGTGTCGATCCGGAGGGCTCACCTTGCCGCGGCCGCGGCCCCGTCCCTCTTCGACGAGGACAGATCTCAGGAGTTGGGGGGCCTCCTCGAGTGGCTCGGGACGACGGAGGACGGGTCCCTTTCAGATCTGCTCTCCCCCCCTTCAGCAGAGGTCTGGGAAGAGGTTCAATCCGACGCCGACATCTGCCTCCGGGCGAAGTGCCCCCACTTCCAGGACTGTTTTTTTCAGCGGTCCCGCAGGGAGGCCGCTTCGGCCGAGCTCCTGGTGGTGAATCACCACCTTCTTTTCACGGATCTGGCTGTGCGGAGGGCCTCGAACAACTTCACTCAGTCGGCGGTTCTCCCACCCTTCCGCCACCTTATCCTGGACGAAGCCCACAACGCCGAGGAGGCCGCCACCGACCACCTGGGGGTCGAGGTCACTCGCCATGGCCTTTTCCGTGTCCTTTCCCGTCTGGATCGCCGGGGAAGGGGGGTCCTGGCCGATATCCGGGAGCAACTGGCTGCCGATCCGGACCGGGGCTCGGCGGAGGAGCTCCTGAGACGAATCGATGAGCGGGTACGTCCGGCCTTGGAGGAGGCCAGGGGCCGCATCGAACCCTTCCTTTCAGCTCTAACGGAGGTCCTCAGGGAGGGAGGAGCCCAGACCCTCCGGCTCGGCGGACCGGATCGCCTCGAGCCGCGGGAGCGAGTGGACGTCAGGGAGTCCACGGACGCTCTCGTCTTTGCTCTCGGCCGGTTGGGGAGGGAAGTTGCCGAGCTCAGGGCTCGGATCCAGGACGACGAGGCTTGGGCCGAAACCCTCGAAGGTCGGACCCTGGATCTCTTCAGCGCCCAAAGTCGGCTGGATTCCCACGCCCGGGGGGTGCAGCGGGTTTTGGACCCGGGCGACGAGGGATCGACTTTGGTCCGGTGGATCGAGGAGCGGGGCCGGAGCCCCGGGCGTAACCTGGCCCTGGCGGCGGCGCCCATCGAGGTCGGGCCACACCTCCGGGACGACCTCTTTCGGCGGTTGGACACCACCGTCCTCACGTCGGCCACCCTCACCACCCGGAACGGGTTTGAATACCTCAGGGAAAGACTTGGGCTGGAGGAGTCCGTTCTCGTCCGGGAGGGTGGGGGACTCGAGCTGGAAGAACGGGTTGTGCCGTCTCCCTTCGATTTCACGACACAGGCTTTGCTTGGCATTCCCACGGACCTGGCGGCCCCTCAGGACCCCGGGGACCGTTTTCACGAGGAAACGGCCCATGTGACCCTTGGGATGGCCCAGAAGACGGACGGAGGGCTGTTCGTCCTCTTTACGTCTCATGCCGCCTTGCGGCGAGTCGCCGCACTCCTTCGGGAGCGCGAAGGAGCGCCGGGCGGGCTCTCCTGGCCCCTTTTTGTCCAGGGGGAAGCTCCCCGGATCCGCCTACTCCGGGATTTTTCCGAATCCGGGAGGGGCATCCTTCTGGGCACCGCGTCCTTCTGGGAGGGCGTCGACGTGCCCGGCGAGCCTCTCAGGGGCCTGATCATTCAGAAGCTGCCCTTCCAGGTACCCACCGAACCCATCGTGGCGGCTCGTCTTGAAGCCATCGAAGCCAGGGGGGAAGACTCGTTCTGGCGGTTCAGCCTCCCCGGCGCGGCCCTGAGGCTCAAACAGGGGTTCGGGCGCCTGATCCGTACGAAGGAGGACCGGGGCGCCGTGTTGGTTTTGGACAACAGGATCCTGACCCGCAGGTATGGTGGCTACCTTCGGCAGTCCCTTCCTCCAGCGCCCATGAGCAAGGGCCTTTGGCCAGACCTCCTCCGCGCACTGGAGGAGTTCTACGCTCGCCCATAGATTATCCCACCATGAAGAGATTCATCGGAATCGCAATCAGCGTCTTCTACGGCATACTCGCGGCTCTTGCCTTCACGAGTTCTGCTCGGAACTGGTTTTTGCAGAACTCGGACCTGGGGCTTTGGTGGGCCGTCATCGGGACCCTCCTGGGCATCGCCGGCCTCGGCGCAATCCTGGGAACATGGTTCCACACACGTCCCGTCGAAGACTGACGAACG
>JABDNZ010000090.1 GCA_013043565.1 Gemmatimonadota bacterium
TCCTTGAGCCGGTCCGTCCGGGTGAAACCCGGCAGTACGTTGTTCACCGTGATCCCATCCGCCGCGGTCTCCGTCGCAAGGGTGCGGGCGAAGCCGGTCACGGCCGCTCGAACCGCGTTGGAGAGAATGAGATTGTCCGACGGCTGTTTGACCGCGATGGACGTCACGTTGATGATCCTGCCCCAGCGTCGCTCCCGCATGCCGGGCAAAACACCCCGGACCAGATTGAGGACGCTGAAGAGGTTCTGCTTCACGGCATGGTCCCAAACCCCGGGGGAGTGGGATTCGAAGGGCCCAGCCGGTGGCCCCCCGGTGTTCGTCACCAGGACGTCCACCCGCCCGAAGGTGTCGTGGGCTGCCGAGACCACACCCTCTACACCAGCAGGATCCGTGAGATCAGCCGGAACCGCTCGAACTCGGGATCCCGTCTCCTCCAACTCGAGCTGAACGTCCCGCAAGGAGCTTTCATTCCGGGCACAGATAACCAGATCCATACCCTCCGCCGCCAGAGCCCTCGCGATTGCCCGCCCGATCCCGGCGCTGGACGCTGCGGCAAGACCCACTTTTCCCTTCAGTCCAAAATCCATTTTCCACTCCTGAACCTGGGTGGACCCCGTCGGGAATTTTGATCACCTCCGGAAGTAGTCGTCGGTACCGTCGAGCCAATCCTGCCGGGGTGGGCTGAACACGTCGATGTCCAGGCAGTCCTCGAGAGCCTCGGCCTGGTGGGGGACGTTCGGAGGTATATGAAGCACCTCCCCAGCTCGGAGGACAAGTTCCTTCCGGGCCTCGCCGATCCAGAACTTGAGGGCTCCCTCCAGCAGGTACGTGATCTGCTCGTTCTCGTGTGAGTGCATCGGCACCACCGCCCCCTTTTCCAGGAAGATCTGGGCCAACATGGCCCGCTCTCCCGAGACTACCCTCCGGTGAATGACATCGGTGACCCTCTCCTTTTCCATTTTGTCCCAACTGAGGTGTCTCACGCCGCCGATTTCAGACATCGTCCCTCCCTGAAGTTCCCCGTGGAAAGCCCTGAAGAAGCTGAATAACGGCCGCTTTCGGGCAACTAGCAAGCCCCTGACCCGAGAAAGGTACGGGAGTTGCGGTAGGGGCCAGGACAAGTCGACCTCAATCCCCTGCCCCTGTCGGGAAGGGGAGATATCCGTCTCGATGTGAGGCAAACCTTGTCAGCTCAGGCCAAATCAACCGACCGAGCCCTTGAACTGGTCTTGGACAGGCTAGGGTGGATCAGGGATTTTGGCATCTGGCCTCACGGACCGCGGGATCTCTGGACCGACGCACTGGGAGTCATCTGCCTGACTTCCATCCACCATACACTAAAAGAGGATTGGGTCCTCGCTGAAGCCGAGTGGGTAGCCCAGGAGGTCGATCGGGTCCTGGGCCGGAGGAAGGGGATACGGACCGCGGAAAAAGTGGACGGTGAGGGCCAAACCTTTCGATCCCTGGCTCTGTGGGTGTTCGCCCTCCACCGGTTAGGCCGGGTACTCCCCCAATACCGACACCGGGCCCTGGCTCTGGTCAGAGAGATCCACGCCCCCTTCGTGCGGCCCGGAGCCGGGATCATCCCGCGAATGGAGGAAGATCTCTCGCGGCCTTTCCGTGGTTCTGGACCGGGCCTGCTGGAGGTCTTTCTGGGGCTGGCCGTGTATCGGCAGGTTGGGGAGGACGCCCTCCGGCCCGAGATCGAAGAGCTCGAGGGCATGGTTCTGAAGAGCTACAAGTCCTTGGCCCCGGACCACGGAGTGGATTTGGGCCTTCTCCTCTGGATCACGCATTTCTTCCCGGAGGAAGGCTGGGCGTTGGCTCTTCGAGAACGCACTCTGGCCGCAATGGACGGGCGCTGGGTGGACCCCCCTGGGTACTTCCGCCGGAATCTCCCGGAACCGTGGGATGGACCGGTTCGATCCAACCGTCTGGCCCTCAGTAACTTCGGCGCATCCATCGGACTTCAGGCCCAGGGGGTCTGGGACAGCCGGGTGAAACGGCTCCACAGGTATTTCTTGGAAGACTACCGGTGGGAGACCGACATGGATGATGCTCTGGCCCCGATCCTCCTCTGCATTTCTCTCCGGCCTGGGTTGTTCCTGTCCGAAAAAGAGGCCTCAGGACTCTCCTCCGAGGCCCTGTCCCTTTGACCGTCTGATCCTCCAAAGCAGGGCTCCGTAAAGCAGAAGGTTCAGCAGCGCCACGGCAAAGCCGAGCTGAACCTGCATGTCCCGGGTCAAGCCCGGAGGATAGAGAAGCGGAATGAGGTAGTGGTCCACGAAACCCCCCGCATATCCGGCCTGCCCGCCACGTTCCCTGAAATGGACCTCCAGGGGAGTAAGGGGACAGACCCGTCCCGAGAGTTCGATATATACTCCCCATATCGCCGCCGGCAGATGTACGAACGGCATCCAGCGTCGCCAAAAAGCCAGCCCTCCCCCGAAGACAACGAAGAGGACGAAGGCCAGATGAACGGCCACCAGAAGGTCGGCAAAAAGGCGGTACGCCATGTTCCACTTCCTCCGCCATGAAGATTCACCTCCCCTCGCCGTAGAACCAGGGAAAACCATCTCTACGCCGACCCGGAAGCGTTCGGCTTGTGGGATCGAGGCTCTCATGGGACATTGTGTCGTCTTGCTTCGGACCGGCCCCAATCATCCGTTCCGGTCCGGTAACCCCCACCCAGACATGACGATCATGAACCGAATCAAGGGAAAGACCGTTCTCATCACGGGCGCCTCCTCGGGCATCGGAGAAGCCTCGGCCCGATCGTTCGCTTCGTACGGCGCGAACCTGATCCTCTGCGCCCGCCGAGAGGCAAGACTGGCCCAGATGAAGGGGGAGTTGGAGGGCGAGCACGGCGTTTCCGTACAGACCAGAGCCCTCGATGTCCGGGAGCGAAGGGCGGTCGAAACATTCGCCGGGGAACTTGTTGCGAAAAAGGCCGTACCGGATGTCCTCCTGAACAACGCGGGGAAGGCCCTTGGCCTGCATCTCCTCCACGACGGGCTGGTGGAAGATTGGGAGGAAATGCTCGACACCAACGTCAAAGGTCTTCTTTACATGACCCGATCCATTCTTCCGGCCATGGTGGAGCGGAACTCGGGTCACATTGTGAATATCGGCAGCGTTGCAGGGCACCAGGTTTACCAGAAGGGGGCCGTCTACAACGCTTCCAAGTTCGCAGTAAGGGCCCTGAATGAAGGGATGTCTCTCGACCTCCTGGGTACCGGCATCAAGGTCACGAGCATCGATCCCGGGTTGGTGGAGACGGAGTTCTCCAAAGTCCGGTTCCATGGCGATGACGAACGGGCGGAGGCCGTATACCACGGTTACACCCCTTTGACCGGTGACGACATCGCGGACATCATCACTTTCGTGGTGAACACTCCCGACCACGTGAACATTCTGGACTTGATCGTCCTACCCACCGCACAGCGGAGCGCACATATGGTCCATAAGGAAACGTCGTAGGATTGGAAATCCGCCGGCCTTCGCCCTACCTGATCGTACTATCCCTTTGGCTGCTGGTGTTTTCTGCCAGCAGCCAGATCATGATCATCTCCCCAATCCTTCCCCAGATCGGGAAAGAGCTGACCATCGCGGACACTCTCCTCGGTACGCTGATCACGGCCTACTCCCTCATGGTGGGCCTGTTTGCCATCATCTCCGGTCCCATTTCGGACCGTATCGGTCGCCGGCGAATCCTCCTCATCGGTACCGGCATCATGTCCGTGTCCCTGGTCTGCCACTTCTTCGTGGTGGATTACTTCTCCTTCCTGGCAGTTCGGGTCTTTTCCGGTGTCGCCGGGGGCATCCTGAGCGGCGCCGCCGTCTCCTACATCGGCGACTACTTCCCGTACAAACGGCGAGGGTGGGCACTGGGTTGGGTGATGAGCGGCTCGGCCTTCGGACAAATCTTCGGCATACCTCTAGGGGTGGTGTTGGCTGGCCAGTTCGGGTTCAGGGCGCCGTTCTACCTTTTCGCCGCTACCATGGGCCTGACCTTCATACTGCTCTTCTTCCGACTTCCCCAGCCACCCGTCCGGAAACGGGAAGGTCAACTGACGGTCCGAGGCGCCGTCTCGGATTACTGGAAAATGCTTCGCCAAAAGGAGATCGCGGCCGCTTCGGTGGCCTTCTTCCTGATGTTCCTGGGCGTCTCGGTCTACGTGGTCTATTTCCCGACCTGGCTGGAGCGGAGTCATGGGTTCTCTCCGAACCAGGTGGCGAGCCTCTTCCTGGTCGGGGGAATCGCCAACGTATTGACTGGGCCTCAGGCTGGACGCCTCTCCGACCGGATCGGAAGAAAGCTCATCGTTCTCCTTTCCTGCGTCGGGCTCTTTTTCGTGATGTTGGCCACAACAGTGGTCATGAGGGCCAATTGGGTCGCCTATCCGCTCTTCTTCTTCATCATGGTCCTCGTTGCGATGAGGATCAGCCCTTTCTCCGCCCTCCTCACCGCCTTGGTCTCGGACCAGAACCGAGGGTCCCTCATGAGTCTCACGGTGGCTCTGGGTCAGGTCGGGTTCGGCTTCGGAGGAGCGATCGCAGGGCCCCTCTACGCCGATCTGGGATATTCCAGCAATACCGTCCTCGGAGCGGTGGCAGTCCTGGGGATGGGCCTCATAGTCTGGTTCCTCGTGCCGGAGCCGAGGACCGAGGAGGCCTGAGGGACGTAAACTCCGTGCCTGCGCAACGCCGATCCATTACCATGTAACCCAAGAATCTCTGTCTGCCCCTTCAAGGAACGGGACCCATGTCCGAAGGTGTGGAGCACAAGGCCCAAGTCCTTCTCGTCGAAGACAACCTCACCGATGCCACCTTCATCCGGACCATTCTGGAGAAGGACGGCGATATTCGAGTCACGCTCTCCCAGGACGGAATCCGGGGGTGTCAGCTGGTCGAGTCCAACCGTTGGGAGCTGGTGGTCACGGACTTCAACCTTCCAGGCCGGGACGGGATCGAAGTCATCCTGGCCTGCAAAAAGCACCAACCGGAGACCCCCATCATCGCCCTCTCGGGTTACCCGGGATCGGACCACAAGGAAGGAGCTCTCAGAGCGGGCGCAAGCGATTACCTGGATAAGCCCATCGATGGGGACGACCTCATCTCCGCGGCACGGAGAGTCCTTAAGCTGAAGAGTGAGGAAGAAACGAGGACCAGGGTGCTGTTGGCCATTGGGGCCTACCCGGGAGACGTGGAGCTGGGGTGCGGGGCCACGCTGATGAAGCAGGGCATGCGAGGCGACGACGTCCATGTGGCTGTCATCTCCTCCGGGGCTGCAGGAACCGAGGCCGTTGAGCGGGTCGAGGCCACCGACCGGGCCTGCCGGGTCATGGGAGCCCAACTCCACCTTCCCCCGGACGGCACGCCTGAACTGCCCGAGTCCGACATCGTCCTGATCCGGATCAGGGATGCAATCGAGGCCCTTCAGCCGGATCTGGTGTTCGCCCCCTCCGTCCACGACGTACGAGAAAGCCGGCAGCAGGTCTTTACCGCAACCGAGATCGCGGCCGCCGAGGTCCCGAGCCTTTTCTGTTATCAGGCCGCCACGACCACTCTGGACTTCCGCCCCACCCACTTCGAGGACGTGTCGGACTTCCTGGACCAAAAGATGGCTGCCCTCACCTATTTCCAGCACCTGGCCGAGGGACGACCTCATCTTCATCCGAGCTTGGCCAGGTCGACAGCCCAGTATTGGGGACGGTTCTTGGGGTACGCCGACGTGGAACCTTTCGAGGTCATCCGACAGAACCTCTAGACCGGAAACCTTCACTCCGGCCCCAGGCAACGGTTAGAATAACCCAATCAAATCGGAACAGTTTTTCCCCGGGAGGGCAGCTTGGCCACTCCACTACACCTGGACTTCGAGCGTGACATCGTCGAACTCCAGAGACAAATAGATGGGCTTCTCAAGACGGCAGAGGAAAAAGGCATCGACGTCTCCGACGAGGTGCGAATCCTCGGTCGGAAACTGGAGGTCTTGAGGGAGGAGATCTTTCAGAACCTCACGCCTCTGGAACAAGTTCAGGTGGCCCGGCATCCCAAGAGGCCCTACACGCTGGACTACATCTCCCGGATCTTCACCGACTGGGTGGAGCTCTTCGGCGATCGTGGATTTCGAGACGACGGCGCCGTGGTAGGCGGCTGGGCCCGCTTGAACGGTGATTCGGTCATGGTCGTCGGCCATCAGAAGGGCCGGGACATGAAAGAGAACCTCTGGCGGAACTTCGGATCCCCTCATCCCGAGGGGTACCGGAAAGCCCTCCGCCTCATGTCCCAAGCGGAGAAGTTCCGCAGGCCCATCATCACCTTCATCGACACCCCTGGCGCCTACCCCGGAGTTGGCGCCGAAGAGCGGGGCCAGGCCGAAGCCATCGCACGGAACCTCAGGGAGATGGCTCGCCTGAGAGTCCCCGTCATATCCCTGGTCATAGGGGAAGGAGGGTCGGGAGGCGCACTCGCATTGGGCGTCACGAACCGGATCCTCATGCTGGAACACTCCATCTACTCGGTGATATCTCCCGAGGGATGCGCGGCCATACTCTGGCGAACCGCTGACGAGAGAGAGAAGGCCGCTCGGGCCCTGAAACTAACTTCCCATGATCTCTTCACCCGGGGTATCGCCGATGAGGTGATCTCGGAACCTCCTGGTGGGGCCCACGCAGATTGGGACGAAGCGGCCCGCCGCGTGAAGGAGGTGCTCTCGAGGCACCATCAGGAGCTGAAAGCGCTGGATGAACAAGCCCTGGTTCGCGATCGACAGGCCAAGTTCGAAGCCATCGGCGAATGGGAGGGAAAGGCGTAGGGCCGGCCACGGTCACCCTTGGACCTTTCCCAAAGCTGCGACGGCATGGCTAGCTTCGTTGAGATCCGATTCAAAGGCACCCGCCGGGATTACTACAACAACCGTGGGTTGGACGTAGAACCCGGGGCGTATGTCCTGGTGGAGGCCGACCGGGGCGAGGACCTGGGGGAGGTCACCGCCCTCGGGAGCATCGCCGAACGGAAATGCTCCTCCTCCTCCGGCGGCTGCGGGACGCCGACCCCGGAGAAGCGGATCCTTCGTTTGGCCGAACCCTCCGAGATCGATCGTTTGGCCGATCTTCGATCCGACGAGGAGAGAGTCAGGGGAGAGGCGACGACCCTCGTTACGCGCCACGGCTTGAAGATGAAGGTCACTGAGGCCGAATGGCAGTTCGACCGGAAGAAGCTCATCATCTACTTCACCGCGGAGCGGCGGGTGGATTTCCGGGAACTGGTCAGGGATCTGGCGCGAACCTTCAGGACTCGCATCGAGCTCAAGCAGATCGGCGTCCGAGACGAGGCAGCCCTCCTGGGAGGGGTGGGACGTTGTGGGAGGGAGCTCTGCTGTTCCACATGGCTTCCGGAACTAAAACCCGTGAGCCTCCAACTCGCCAAGGATCAACGGCTTTCCCTCAACCCCGCCCAGATCTCCGGCTGCTGCGGCCGCCTCATGTGTTGTTTGATGTACGAGCATCAGACGTATGTCGAAGCCAGACGACGATTCCCGAGAGAAGGGAAGACCCTCCGGACCCGGCAAGGATCGGAGAAGGTCTTATCCGTGGACATCTGGAGGGAGCGGGTGGTTCTGAAGGGCAAGGAAGGGGAGCGACGGACGGTGACCTTGAAAGAGTTGAGAGACGAGATGGGAAGGGCCGGCGACTTTCGATCCTCTCAGGGCAACGACAAGAAGAAAACGAAAACGAAGAAGGACGAGAAACGTGGATCCGAATAAGCCGTTCTATATCACCACCGCCATCGACTATGCCAACGGTTCTCCGCACCTCGGCCATGCCGTGGAGAAGATCGGGGCAGACGTGGTCGCCCGTTACCATCGTCGGAAGGGTGAAAAGGTCCACTTCGTGATCGGAATGGACGAGCACGGGCAGAAGGTCCTTCAGAGCGCCGAATCAGCCGGGGTGAGTCCGGCGGAATGGGTGGACTCCATCGCGAAGGAGTTTGTCGATGCTTGGGAGGTCCTGAGCATCAGCTATGACGATTTCATCAGGACCACTGAAGACCGGCACCACCTGGGTGTTCAGGAAATCATCCGCCGGATCGAGGCCAAGGGTGATTTCTATCAGGGTACCTATGCCGGCTACTACTGCGTGGGTTGCGAAGGGTACAAGACCGAGGACGAGCTGATGAAGGAGGAGGGGCAGGATCTTCGGTGCCCCACCCATCCGTCTCTGGGAATCCAATGGATGGAGGAGGAGAACTGGTTTTTCCGCCTGTCGGCCTATACTGAACCCTTGTTGGAGCTCTTGGAGAAGCGGCCGGAGTTCGTGCAGCCCGAGATCAGACGGAATGAAATCCGGAACGTCCTCAAAGGTGGGCTCGAAGACATCTCTGTGTCACGGTCCCGTCTGCCCTGGGGGGTCCCGTGGCCGGAAGATCCTGAACACATCGTCTACGTTTGGCTCGACGCCCTTACCAACTACCTGACCGCGGTCGGATTCCCGGACGAAAAGTACCGGGACACGTGGCCGGCCGACGTTCACGTGATCGGTAAGGACATCACGCGTTTTCACTGCATCTATTGGCCCGCCTTCCTTCTGAGTGCCGGACTAGAGCTCCCGAAGACGGTGTGGGCTCATGGGTTCGTCACCTACGGTGGGCAAAAGCTCTCCAAATCGTCCGGTGTCACCTTCGAGCTTCAGGAAGCCATCGAAAGGCACGGACCGGACTCCCTCCGCTACTACCTGCTTCGAGAGGTCCCTTGGAATGGTGACGGGGACATCACCCGGGAAAGGTTCGACGAGCGGTATACGAGCGAGCTGGCCAACGACCTGGGAAACCTGGCTAATCGATCCCTTACCATGATCGAGAAATACCGCGGCGGGGTGGGCCCGGCTGCACCATCTCGATCCCTCGATGAGCACTGCCGGAAGGCGGTGGACCGATATGAGGAAGTGATGGACGACGGACTTCTCCACCTGGGGATCCACACCACCATGGACCTGGTCTCGCAGGCGAACGGGTTTATCGAACGACAGGCGCCGTGGAGCCTGGCGAAGGACCCCGCGGGGGGCCCGGAATTGGACGCCACCCTCGCCTCTCTGGCACGGGCCCTCCTCGTGGCCGCCACTCTTCTGCACCCCTTCATGCCGGAACGTATGGGCGAACTGTCCCGACGTTTGGGAGCCTCTGAAGTCCCGACTCTGGACCTGGCTTTGACCCTGAATCTGAGTGGAAACAGTGTGATCCGGGGGGAACCTTTGTTTCCCCGGCCGGACCTCAAGACCAAGGGAGTTTGACGCCGGTTGACAGGGTTCGGGAATCTCGCCTAGCTTGTTCTGCCAACAATTAAAGAGGTCGCACGACCGCCGCTCCGGGATGTGATAGGCCCGGGGGGGGTGGTGTGTACGTAAAGGAACCACGAGCCGCCCACGCATGAGCGAAAAGAACTGGACACTCCTCCTTCTTGGGGAGAACCGAGAAGGGGTCCGTCAGTTTACGATTTCCCCCCGGTTTTTTCACTGGGTCGCGGGCGGATTCGCCCTTTTTTCCCTGATCATTCTCGTCCTCGCCGGCCTACTCTTCTTCAACGGAAGCTCGTTCGTCCACGCCACGAAGCTGGCCCAGGAAAACTCTCTCCTTACGGAGGAGCTCCAGCGGTTCCGAGCGAGAGTGGACGGCCTCGAAGCGACCATTACAGAGCTGGGCGAACAGGACAGCCGTGTGCGTCGCTTGGCCGGTTTGGACGCGATGGATGCGGAGATCTTGGAGGTGGGAATCGGTGGACCCGGCTTCGAGACTCCGGAAAGTCGCCCGCTCTGGCCCGTGGACTCGGCCCTGAGCAACGAAGCTTTTGCGGTCGAGTACGACTTGAGCGCCCTGGAACGACGGGCCCGCCTCCTCTCTGCGAGTCTGGCGGAGGCGTCGGACAGCCTTTCGGCTCATCAGGACATGTTGGAAGCCACGCCGTCCATCTGGCCCACTGCCGGTGTCCTCAGCAGCCGGTTCACGACCTCCCGTGTCCATCCGATTCACCATCGGGCTCTCCCGCACGAGGGTGTGGACATTTCCGCTCCCAAGGGGACCCCCATTCTGGCAACCGCCAAGGGAACCGTGACCTTCGCCGGCTGGCGGAGTGGTCTGGGGAATACGGTCGAGATCGACCATGGTTTTGGATACGTGACCCGCTATGGACACGCGTCCAAGCTCCTGGTGCGAAGGGGTCAGGAGATCAGGAGGGGTGAGGTCATCGCCCACGTAGGAAGCACGGGGATTTCCACGTCCTCCCATCTGCACTATGAAGTCCACGTCGGCGGCGTCCCCGTGAACCCAATGAATTACGTTATCCGAAGAGTTCTCCCCTAGAGGAGGGTCGAGGCCCGAGGCCCGCCCTGCCCCATCTTGATGGCAGAGGCGGGAATTCTTACTTTCCGGCCGCTTTTACACAGTAAACTCGGGAGTGTCTTATGAGGCGTAGTTGGCTTTTTCTGGTTATGGTCGGAGCTCTTGCCGCTTCAAGCTGCGGACCCGGCCAGGTCGCCGTGACTGCGGAGCTAGAGGTCCCGGATCCGGAGATGGAAGGGGCCACCCTGACCCGGCCCATCGCCGAGCTCGAGGTCCAGTTCATTCCTTTCGACCGGGACGGGGTGTTCGACTCGCTCACTTCTGCTTTCCCCACCCCTGAGCCTGAAATACCGGCGGACCTCCTGGCCGCACAGCAGGAGATCGCGGAAGCCCAGGCGGCCTGGCAGGCGGCCGAAGCGACCTGGGGTAGCGGTCGCGACCGGCTCCAGCAAATCAGCGATGAGCTCCAAACGCTGAACCGTGCGGAAGCACGGTATGTGACTCTCTTCAATGAGTTCCAAGACCGGGAGCGGCGGGTCGCCCAGGCGGAACGTGCAAAAGACCAGGCTTTCCGGACGTTCACCGAACTGCAGGAGGGATTCATCCAGCGCAGGGACTCCATGCGAATCGTGAAGGCCCAATGGGCTGATGAGGCCTTCGCTGCAGTGACCGAGGTCTTTATCGCGAAGGCCCGGGAAGCCGGACAGGATTTCTTGGTGGACACCACGGATGCACAGGGGTACATGCTTACGGACGTACCTCCGGGCCAATGGTGGGTCTATGCCTTCTATGAGCAGGCGTACACGGAACTCTATTGGAACCTCCCCATCACCGTGGAGCGGGGCGCTCCGGTAGAGGTTCGCTTGAACCCTGAAACGGCAGAGGTCCGGCCGGTCTTCTAGACGAAGGTCCGGAGGCGTTCCTCTCCCTTCAGCGTCGTCACACGGGATTACCCTGCCCCCGGGACTGCTTGCGCGGCTCCGGGGGCCGGCTTCTTTTCCGCCATGATCGAAACCTTCCCAGCCATCATCCCAGCGGCGGGGCGCTCGAGCAGGATGGGAACCCCGAAAGCGCTCCTGGATGCCGGAGGGCTGACGTTCCTGGCGCGGGTGATGGCAAGCCTCCGGGAGGGAGGCTCAGGGCCCCTTCTGGTGGTGGTCCGAAAGCTGGATTCACCTCTCGCGACCGAGGCCCGATTCGGGGGAGCCCAGGTCGTCTTGAACCCCGACCCGTCCCAGGGCCCGATCTCTTCACTTCAGGCCGGGATCCGGGCTCTCCCAGAGGGGGCGGGCGCCGTCTTCCTGGCGCCGGTGGACCATCCGTTGTTCTCCTCCGCAACGGTCCGGGCTCTCGCCCATGGTTTTGGACAGGAACGGCCCCCGTTGGCGGTACCGGCTCTGGGTGGGAGGCGAGGGCACCCGGTCCTCCTCGGGAGTTGCCTGTTCCCGGAGCTTCTCGAGAAGAACCTGCCCCAGGGGGCTCGGACGGTCCTGCGCCGTTATCTTGGGGATCGGTTGGAGGTGCCTGTCCAGGACCCCGGTATCCTCGCCGACATCGACACACCGGAGGAATACGAAAGGTACTTTCCCTCGGGCCCTTCTGAATAAGACCATCACTGCACTCCGAGCTATCCGAGGCATGACGCGGAACCCGACCCTGACACTCGCAGATACGGCGGCTCAGCTCCTCGGAGCGATGGACGCCGGGGAACAGACCGCCATCGTGGCCATCGTCTCCCACCCGGACGAAACCCGGGCCGGGGAGAGGGTTCTGATCAGGGGAGGAGAGCTGATCGGATCTTTTGACGATCCGGTGGCCGACAAGGGGGCGACGGAACTCGCCACCCGAGGCCTCTCCGGAGATCCGAAGGTCCTTTCCGGCGTTCATTCCCTTCCGCTGAGGGACGGGGCGGAGGCCTCGGTCTACCTCGAACTCCACCACCCACCAGCCGAGATGGTGATCGTGGGCGCCGGACACATCGCCCAGCCACTGTGCACACTCGGGTCCCTATTGGGCCTCCGGGTCCGTGTCCTCGACGACCGACCCGAGTTTGCCACCCGGGAGCGGTTTCCCGAGGCAAAGGACGTCTTGCGGGTGGACTTTTCCGATCCGTTCGACGAAGTCCGGCTGCACTCGTGGAGCCATGTGGTCCTTGTCACCAGAGGCCATCGTTACGACTTCGAATGCCTTCGGAACGTCCTCCAGCACGAGGTCCTCCCAGGTTATATCGGGATGATTGGCAGCCGGCGGCGGGTGCGGGCGACCTTCGACGCTCTCCTCGAGGAGGGTTTCCCGAGGGAGGTACTGGCGCAGGTAAGGGCGCCAATCGGTCTGGATATCGGGGCCGAAACACCGGCGGAGATCGCGGTCAGCGTCGTAGCAGAGATGGTCCGGGAGTGGAGAGGCGGATCGGGAAGCCCCATGAGAGAGGTAGAGAGGGTCTTGGAACGGCTCGTTTCAGGACCCGACAAGAGCGAGACCGACGGCTCCGGGCAGGGAGAAAGTGCATGACAAACGAAGACCGGGAGATTTTCGAGGGGATACTCCGAGCTAAGGCGGAAGGAAGACCATGTGCTCTCGCGACCGTTGTGGCGACGCGTGGATCCACTCCCAGGAAGAACGGCGCGAAAATGCTGATCGATCCATCGGAGGGATTGATCGGGACCGTAGGGGGAGGATGCGGAGAGGCCGAGGTCATCACGGCGGCCGAGAATACCCTGGAAACCGGAAAGCCGATGATCGTGGAAGTGGACCTGACCGACGACCCCCTGTCCTGGACCGGCTCGGTGTGCGGGGGCCTCCTCCAAGTTTTTGTGGAGCCTATTCAACCGAAGGATCACGACTCAGCCGGTGAGTGAACCAACCTCCACGGTTCGGATCGAATACCTCCGGCCGCCGGATCGCCGAGAGGTGTTCATTCAGGAGCTCCTCCTGGATACGCCCGAGGTAAAGATCACCCTGGCCGAGTCCGTTCCATTCGATCCCCCCATTCGAGTCCACGGCCAGGTCGCCCTCGAAAAAGGGTCTGATGCCGTCTGGTTCACCTTCCCCGGAATGTGGCATGACGTAGGCCGGTTCCACAGGGCGGATGGGACCTTCACCGGTCTCTACGCCAACATCCTGACGCCACCGAGATTCCTGCCCGACGGAGTCTGGGAGACCACCGACCTCTTCCTCGACATTTGGATCGATCCTGGCGGGTCCCTTTCCGTCCTGGACGAAGACCAACTGGAAGAAGCGGAGGCGAAGGGGTGGGTTTCAGACTCTCGAGCGAGAAGGGCCCGGAGGGAGGCACGGTGGATCGAGGAAGAACACCGGGCCGGCCGATGGCCTCCCCGGATCGTTGGGGAATGGACCCTGGAAAAGGCCCGTCAGTCCTCGTCGTCCAACGTCCAGGCGGCACAAAGCCGACCCATGTCGAGGTAGGTGCCCTTCAGCACGGCGGGGTCCTCCTGGAGGCCATCGATAAGGCGATCGTACCGTTCCAGAATCGACGCTGGGACCTCCAGGTCCAATGGATGAAACGTGCCGGCGTCGGCAAAAAGAACTCGCACCCTCATCCGACCTTCGCTCATTGGGATCCTCCGATACGCTTCAGCTCAGGGATGGCCGCGACAAAGGCCAATACCATGAGGATAGCCGAGATCACGCACCACTGACACCATGCGTGGATGACAAAGGCTTCCAGGTAGGTAAGATAGGCACTGAACCCGACTCCGATGATCCCACCACCGAGGAGGGCCGAGGGGATCAGCCTGGACCCTCTGGACGCCGGTTGGAGCCCCGCCAAGCTCAGCGTCATCAGGACCAGGTATCCCACCACCCCGAAAGCCGCCACGGGAAACGGACCCATTCTGGAGTAAGGGCTGCTTTGGACTGCTTCACAGTTGCCGACGCCACAGATCAACTGGCCGACCCAACCGAAGGCGTAGGCCAACATATAGAGGGAGACCATAAGACCTGAGAGAGCCAGGATGGCCAGGACCATCCGATTCCGGGGAGGAAGGAAAGTGTCCGAATCAGAACCAGAACCCGAACCCGCCTCCGGGGCACCCGATTCATTTGGGCTCACGTTTTTTTCCCCACTCAGTTGGCGTTGACTTCGCTCAGGATCTCCTCAATGGCCTGCTTGATGGTCTCGAAGTAATAATCCGGCAGGGTTCGACTCATACCGCCCTCGGCACCGACCAGAACAGCCGGTGTCCCACCCAGATTCAGGGCTCGTGCCAGCTCCCAGTTCGCCGAGACCTCCTGGGCATAGCGGTCGCTGTTGAGGCAAGCCTTGAACTCTCCACCGTCCAACCCTACGGCTTCTCCGTACTCTTCGAACACGGCAAGCTTGTCCCGTTCCATGGCCCAGGTGACCTGACTCCGATAGAGACGATCGTGGAATTCCCAGAACCGGCTCTGGTCACCGGCGCAACGGGCTGCCCTGGCCGCCAGGAACGCCCCGACCTCGGGGGCGGGGTTCAGTACAAAATCGTAGAAGACCAGACGGGCTTTGCCCGTATTGACGTATTCCTCCTCGAGGCGTGGGCGTTCCCGGAGCGAGAAAGCCCCACAATGATTGCAGAGGTAGTCTCCGAATACGATCACGGTGACCGGGGCGTCGGGATCACCCTTCACGACCGGCACTGCCAGGTCCCTCAGGAGCCGCATGTCATCCCTGACCTCTTCCAGATTCACCAGCGTGGTGGCGGCGGTTCCCATGCCCTTTGATGCCAGGTTGAACCCCAGGGTTCCCAGCCCGATGAGGGCTACCGCGCCGAAGACCATATAGAAGCCTCGGAGACTGCCGCCTGCCTTTCCTTCACTCATATCATTTCCTCTGTTCTGATCTCTCGGCCAGGCCGTTCGCTCCTGGCAAAGCTCATCCTACCCCGATGTCGTCCGGATTGGTTCCAGCGATGAGCAGTGGCCGGCCGAAGTCACCTAGGCCAACAGGGCGGCCAAGGACTGTTCCAGGTCCCTGAGATCCGCCAGGACCCGGTCCGGCTCTTCTGCTGCCAAACGCTCTATTCCATGCCGTCCGGTGGCCACGGCCACCGTCCTGGTCCCCCCGTGCTTCCCGCAAGCCACGTCCCGAGGCGTATCTCCCACCACCACCACAGACGACGAGGGGAAGCTTCGGTCCCAAGCCTCACAGGCTCTCTGAATGGCTACCGCAGGGAGGTCTTCCCTCATTTCGCTGTCGGATCCGTATCCCCCAACCCGGAAGTAGTCCAGCAACCCGACCGAGCCCAGCTTCAGACGCGCCCCTTCGACGATGTTCCCCGTCAACAGGCCCAGAGCGACATCGTCCATCCCGTCAAGATGATCCAGGAGGGTTACCACCCCCGGCAGAACCGTCATGGGGTTCCCCACGAGCCTTACCTTCAGCTCACCCAGATACTCTTCCCACAAAGGACCAAATCCCGCTTCGATCTCCTCGTCCGGAAGTCCCTCCAGTTGAAGGAGCTCCCGAGCAATCTGCGGATCCGTTTTACCGGAGAAGTCGTGGTCCTGAATCGGTCCGGCCGTCCCGAAGACTGACTCCATGGCCAACTCGAAGGCCGTCTTTGCCGGACCACCCCAGACCAAGGTCCCGTCGATATCAAAAAGGAGAAGGCGCCTCATGCCACCCCCAGCCGAATGGACTCTTCCGTCAACGTCCGAGCGGTCACACCGATGGCCAGGAGGTCCTCCGGGGAGAAGACCTCGGTCCCGACGCCGGTGGAAACGGCGAACACCAAGTCCCCGTCAAAGGGGGTATTCACCGGGGAGATGGCCCTCGGAAGGGCGCCTGCGGCCATCTTCGCCACCCTTCCCAGGTCCACCCGTGACAGGGGAAGGTCCGTGGCCACGATCGAGAGGGTCGTGTTGGTCCCCGGCAGGCCGGGTGTGGCCGCCATGCCAGACAAGAGCGCATGGTCCGTTCCCTGAAAGCTCCTCTCCGAGGACCTCGGCCCTGCCAGGACGGTCCCATCCTCCGCCAGAACGTCCCCTAAAGCATTCACCACGGTCAGCACGCCGATGGTGCCGTCCCGCCACCCCCGGGACACACTCCCTACTCCACCGGGGGAAGAGGCTTCCGGGCCCAGGATCTTTCCGACGGTGGCCCCCGAACCGGCCCCCACCCGACCCTGGGAGACCGGACGACTGGAAGCCGCCCGTGACGCAACCCGGCCTTCCTCGACCCCTGGCCTCCTCCGACCCGGCGCCAGGTCAAAGATCACCGCGCCCGGTACGAGAGGTACCGGCGCTACACCGGTTTCGAATCCCTCTCCCAGGCCGGCCAGGTGCTCCATCACCCCATCGGCGGCAGCCAGGCCGAAAGCGGATCCTCCCGTCAGCAGAATGGCATTCACCCGGTCAACGAGGTGGTGGGGGGAAAGGACATCCAGTTCCCTGGTGCCCGTGGCCAGGCCTCGCACCTCCACGGCCCCGCGAAAGGGGCCCAACACAACCGTGCATCCGCTTCCGCCCCCAGGGACCTCGGCGTGGCCCACTCGGATTCCCGGAACAGCCGTCAATGTCACCCTGGACCCCCTGAGAGCCTGCCAAGGATGGAGCGGTCGAGATTCCCGCCACTCAGTACGGCGGCGACCCGTCGTCCACTGGTCAGGTTTGGGTGGGAGAGCAGGGCTCCGACCACGGCAGCGCCGGACACCTCGACCACGAGTTTTCGATCGTGAAGAAGAAGCCCCGTAGCGTCCAAGATGGCGTCGTCTTCGACCAACACGACGCCGTCGAGAAGGGCTTCGGCATGGAGAAAGGTGAGATCCCCTACCCGTACGGGCTTGAGCCCGTCGGCGATCGTATCGGTACCGTCCAGAGTCACCGGCCCGCCGGCTTCGAGAGCCGCATGCATGGTGGGGGCCCCTTTGGCCTCAACACCAAGAACGGTGACCTCGGGCAAAAGAGCTTTTACGGCCACGGCGATCCCGGAGATGAGTCCACCTCCTCCAATGGGAGCCAGGACCAGATCCACCTCGGGCCACTCCTGAGCGATTTCCAGACCTACCGTACCCTGCCCGGCGATGATGAACGGATGTTCGAACGGCGGGACCACCGTGAGGCCCTCTTCGTCGGCAATGGCCTCGGCCCGGGTCTTTCGCTGGATGGACGTCGTCCCCTCCAGGACGACTTCGGCGCCAAGGCTCCTCGCCCCGTCGATCTTCACCTGAGCCGCGTTGGTGGGCATTACCGCCACGGCCCGTACGCCGCTCTGCCCGGCAGCAAAGGCCAGGGCCTGGGCGTGGTTCCCCGACGAGTAGGTGATGACGCCCCGGCCCAGCTCTCCCTTGGTCAGACGGGAGAGGAAATTGAGGGCCCCGCGCATCTTGAACGAGCCGGTCTTCTGAAGGGATTCACACTTGAGGCGAACTTCCCCTCCAAGCTTCTCGGAGAGGTCCGGAAAGGGGAGGAGAGGCGTTCGAAGAGCTACTCCTTCGATCCGGGACGCTGCCTCCCGAACCTCCTTTACGGTGACCAGATCGGTCCAGGCCGATGCCATATCCCGGGCCTATTCCTCCTGATGCCCCGGGGCTACGGCCGGCTGGTCCTCCGCCTCCTCCATTTCGTCGGCATCCTCGGCGATGACCCGGGCCACATCCATGACCTGATCCTCCTCGTCCAGGTTCACGAGGCGTACGCCCTGAGTGGCCCGGCCAATGATCCGGATCTCGGACACGCGTTGCCGGTTCACCACCCCGTTCCGGGTGATGAACATCAGCTCATCTTCCTCCACCACTGACTTGATGGCAACGACCCGTCCCGTCTTCTCCGTCGTCTTGATGTTGATGACCCCTTTTCCGCCCCTCTGCTGAAGCCGATAGGCGTCCACAAGAGTCCGTTTGCCCATTCCCCCTTCCGTCACAACGAGGAGTGTGGATTCCGGCCTGCGGAGAGTCACCATTCCGACGACCTCGTCGTTCTTGGCGAGGTTGATGCCGCGAACCCCCGAGGTCGCCCGCCCGATGGGCCGGGCATCGCTCTCATTGAATCGAATGGCCATGCCGCTCCGGGTCGCCAGAATCACACCGACATCACCGGCGGTCACCCGGACGTCGATGAGTTCGTCTCCCTCACGGATGTTGATGGCGTTGAGACCCACTGCCCGGATGTTCCCGTAAGCAGACAGGGCCGTCTTCTTGATCAGGCCTTGCCGCGTCGCGAATAGGAGGAACAGGTCGTCGCTGAACTCCCGGACCGGCACCACGGCGGCGATGTCCTCGTCCTGGGACATATTCAGGAGATTTACGATGGGCTTCCCTCGGGAATGTCGTCCCGCCAGAGGGATCTCCCAGACCTTCAGCCAGTAACATTGCCCCGACCGGGTGAAAATCATGAGGTAGTCGTGGGTGGAGGCCACGAAGAGGTGCTCGACCCAGTCTTCCTCCTTCGTGCCCATCCCCCGGAGCCCTCGGCCACCCCTCCTTTGGGCCCGATAGGTGTCGATCTCGATCCGCTTCACGTAACCCTGGCGGGAGACCGTGAGGACCATGTCCTCCTCGGCAATGAGATCCTCCTCGCTGAGGATCACCCCACCGGGCAGAATCTCGGTTCGACGGTCATCTCCATACTTTTCGGCCAACCCATCCAGCTCATCGGAGATGATCCCCATCCGCCGGTCGCGGCTGGCCAGGATCCCTTCGAGTTCTTTGATGCTGGTCCGAAGCTCTGCGAGCTCCGTGTCCAGCTTTTCCATCTCCAAACCGGTGAGGCGGGCCAGACGCATGTTCAGGATCGCGTCGGCTTGTCTCTCGCTCAGCTCGAACGCCGCCCGGAGGCCGATGGAAGCCGTTTCGGTGTCTTCCGATCCCCTGATGATCTTGATGACCTCGTCGATGTTGTCGACGGCGATCTTCAAACCCTCCAGGATGTGTTCCCGCTCCTTGGCCCTCCGGAGTTCATGCTCGCTCCGCCGGACCACCACCTCATGCCGGTGGTCGATGAAGTGGAGCAGCATCTCCCGGAGACCCATGACCTTGGGCACACCGTCCACCAGAGCCAGGAGGATCGTTCCGAAGGTCGTCTGCATCTGGGTGTGCTTGTAAAGCCGGTTCAGCACCACCCGGGGGATAGCGTCCCTCTTCAACTCGATGACGATCCTCAAGCCGTCTCGGTCCGACTCGTCCCTCATGTCCCTGATGTCGGAAAGCTTCTTGTCCCGCACCAGCTGAGCAATCTGCTCGATGAGGCGGGACTTGTTCACCATGAAGGGAATCTCGGAAACAACGATCCGCTCCCCTCCACTCTTCACTTCCTCGATATCCGCCCTCGCACGCATGACGACCCGGCCCCGGCCGGTCCGGTAGGCGTCTTTGATCCCTTCAGTCCCGCAGATGAAGCCGCCCGTGGGGAAGTCCGGCCCCGTGACGTATTCTTCCAACTCTTCCTGGGGAAGGTCCGGGTTCTCGATCAGAGCGTTGGTGGCGCTTACGACCTCCCGGAGGTTGTGAGGCGGGATGTTCGTCGCCATCCCCACCGCGATGCCCGAGCTCCCATTTACCAGGAGGTTGGGGACCTTACCTGGGAGGACGGTAGGCTCGTCGATGCGGCCGTCGAAGTTGGGGACGAAGTCGA
This sequence comes from Gemmatimonadota bacterium, assembly GCA_013043565.1. Classification (GTDB taxonomy): domain Bacteria; phylum Gemmatimonadota; class Gemmatimonadetes; order Longimicrobiales; family Gaopeijiaceae; genus JABDNZ01. The sequence goes on from JABDNZ010000090.1 coordinate 19,903, forward strand.
CGGTTTCCTTATCGATGTCCTCCAGGAGCTCCATGGCGAGCTGCTTCAGGCGGGCTTCGGTGTACCGGTAGGCCGCGGCCGAGTCGCCATCTACGGAGCCGAAGTTCCCTTGGCCGTCCACAAGGGGATAACGGAGTGAGAAGTCCTGGACCATCCGGACCATGGAGTCGTACACGGCCATGTCGCCGTGCGGATGGAACTTCCCGAGCACTTCACCGACCACCGTAGCGCTCTTCTTGTAGCCTCTCCCCGGGCTCAGCCCCAACTCCCGCATGGCATAGAGGATCCGGCGATGAACCGGCTTCAATCCATCGCGAACGTCGGGGAGAGCCCGCTGGACGATGACGCTCATGGAGTAGTCGATGAACGACTCCCTCATCTCGTCTTCCAGGAGGCGGGGAAGAACCTTCTCTCCGCCTTCGCCTCCTGGGATGTCTCGGACGTCTCCGCTGTCCAGATTATCCATTCGCTTCCTTCATCGATGAACGGTCAGGGAACAACCTTCCAAACCTCCGGAGGGACCCATCGGGAGAACCGGCAGAAAGGGGACCATCAAGAGCCGAAATCGTCACTCAGGCTGCCTCCGGGCGCACCCGGGAATCAGCCCCGGTGAACCGACGCTCCTGATCACTCTGAAGTGCCTGAAAAATAACGAGAAACGGCGGTTTTTGGAACCGCTGGGAGGGGTCTGGAAGGGGCGTGTGGAGGCCTCGTCAGGCCACTGCCACGAATTCTTCCATTTCAATTCGGCCGGCCTCGGTCAGGGCGCGCCGAATCTCCTCCCGACCGTTCCCTTTTGCCACGGCGGAAACCGAAAAGACACCCTTCAGGGAAAGGGCCTGTTCGGGCGTCAGCACCCGGACCCCCTGGACCCTCTGTCCCACTTTCCGTGGATCCAAATCGACAAATGCCGCCAGGATGCCGCCTTGAGCCGACAACTCCCGGGCGAATGCCTTTCCCACCGGCCCAGCTCCCCACACCACGACCCTCTGCCCTCCTCTCAGGAGAGTCCGGAGGAGAAAGTGGACCTTGCACCTGCGAAACGCTGCAGGCGAGTAATCCTCATGTGTCCGAGAGAGCCGGTCCTCACTCTCCCTCCACCGGATGAGGACGTCCGGCACTTTCTCGAAGCGGCCCCCGCCTTCCCACATCCTCAACACCAGGTCGTAGTCCTCCGGCCACCCCATGGCCCGGTACCCGCCGAGGAGGTCCAACACATCCGCCCGCATCATGAAGGAGGGATGGGGGATGGGACATTCCACAAACAGGTCTCGGACCAGGTCCTCGTGGCTGACGAGACCATTGATCCAGCTCTCGTAGCGGAGCGCCCCGTCCCGGACCTTCTCCCGGGGGAAGTAGGCGACACCGCCACCGCAGAGGACGATCCGCCGGTCCGATCGCATGACATCCAACTGCATCTGGAAGCGGTTGGCGAAGGCCCCATCATCCGCATCCATTCGGGCCAGATAACGGCCTCTCGCCTGGGACCTCGCAAGCTCCAGGGCTGCCACGATCCCCTTAGGTTCGGTGTTGAACACCCGCACCCGGGGATCTTCCGCAGCGAGGCTCTGGAGAACCTCCATGGTCCGATCGGTGGATCCGTCGTCAACAGCTACCACCTCAAAGTCCGCGAAGGTCTGGCGGACGATGGAGTCCAAGGCTTTCCGCGCCACGGCCTCGCCGTTTCGGACGGGAAAGAGCACAGAGATGAGGGGACGCGGGCTCATGAAGGGGGGGGTCATGGCGAATCAAC
>JABDNZ010000093.1 GCA_013043565.1 Gemmatimonadota bacterium
TCGTTGGGTATGACCTCGACGACCGCTCCGGTCCTTTTCGCCACCTGGAGGTACGCGATGTAGTTGCTGGCATATTCGGCTGCGCAGGTCAGTATCCTATCCCCTGGCTCGAACTGCATGGCGTAAAACGACATGTCCCAGGCGCGGGTGGCATTCTCCACCAGTGCGACCTCGTCGGTACCGCAGTTCAGCAACGTGGCGATGGCCTGATAGGTTCGATCCCGCTGGGACTGAGCGGCATCAGCGGCCTCGTAGCCCCCGATCTCCGCCTCCAACTGGAGGTGCTCCACCACGGCATCGAGGACCGGTTGGGGCGGGAGAGAAGAACCGGCGTTGTTGAAGTGGGCCACGACTTCGCATCCCGGCGTCTCTCTCCGGGCCCGAGCCACGTCGAACTCTGCCTTGGATAGGTTGGTATCCGACATTCCGAGCTCCTTTGAGCCAAGGCCCGACATCATCCCGACCCCTACCACGCCCATGGTCTTGTTGAACGAACGCCGGTCCACGGCACTACCTCCGATCCGAGGGACAACTCCTACTCGACCTGCTTCAGCACCACCAGCCGGTCTCCGTAGTCCACTTCCTTCCGGTATCCGAGGAGGTGCAGAATCTCCAAGGTGAACCACCTCGCCATCCGACGGTTGACCACCATCCCGTCCCCCTCCGAGTCCCGGCGGATCCCGGGAAGCCAGTGGATGATCCGATCGACACGAGCGCGGCGCAGGTACTCCGACACCCTGAGCCAGGACGGATGGAATTCCCTGATCAAAAAGAACCCATCTTCGCCCTGTGTTTGATAGAGCGGCATCAAGAGGCGCCCACCCGAGGGAGCCCTCACCGGGCCATCTTTGTTTCTTGCGAGAATCTCCCCCTCCCCCACCCGTTGGAAGCTCCGGAGACCAGAGAGCATCTTGAAGCCCTCGGCCTCGCTAATGGGATGGCGGTACCTCAGCTCCAGGGCTTTGGGTAGGTCCTTGGTCTCGGCGCTGAGACGGTCTCTGCTGACCGTGACCTCGGGGAAGGTTCCTTCGTCGAGGAGACCGGCCTGTGCAAGGGCCAGCCAGATGCCCGCCTCCGAGGCGTCCACCGAGGATGGGTTGTCATGTTTTCCACCCTCGAACACGATCCCGGCCACTCCCCGGTTTGCCAGGTAACCCAAAAGAGTCCCTTCCACCAACTCCCCGAGGCCGACGATGAGCGGGACAGGGATTCCCAGGGCGAACTTCCGGCTTCGCAGGGAGTCCAGCACGGTGGAGAACGGCTCCCCGGGACCCGAGGTCGTGTGGAGGTCCAGGAGAAATACGGGGCCTCGGGCGTCCGCCATGACTTCCTCGATGACGGAATGGAGCTCGACCTGTTCCTTGTCTTCCGACGAGCCGGCCGGGCCCGCATCTTTTGCCGCCGCGAGGCCTCCGGGGGTCCAGGATCGGTTCAGGTCTCTACCGAGGTAACGGCGTCCCGCGGCCAGGGCAGCCAAGTTGCCGGCCAGCCCCACGAACTCCCCTGACAGCTCTCCACCGCGCCAGCCCAACTCCTCCAGGACCCGGACCAGGGCCAGCACCCCTGCAGGCTCATTCCCGTGGAGCCCGCCCACTCCGATGACCGTCGGTCCAGGTTGGGATCCACGGACCCTGCCAAGCATGCGTTGGAGGCCCGGAAGAGGTCCGACGAGAGTACCAGCTTCCTCAACCAAGGGAATTTTACTCCTGCCCCAGTTTTTCGTTGAGGAGTTGGTAGGCAATGGGTAGGAACTCCCGCTCGCTCACCAAGCCCACCAGGCGATCCTCCTTCACCACGGGGAGGCACGAGAGACCGCCCTCCCGCATCATTTCGATGGCATCAACGGTAAGAGTATCAGGGGAGACGCAAGTGGGCGCCGGGTCCATCACCTCCCGGACCTCCACGTCCTCGGGTAGCCCTTTCCCGGGGCTCTCTGCCATCATCTTGAGAATCTCACGATAGGAGAGCAGCCCGACCAAGCGGTGCCGCTCATCCTCCACCGGAACGTGACGGATCTGCTTTCGGTCCATGAGGAAAGCGGCCATCTCCACCAATTCGTCCTCCGCAACGGTGAACAAGGTCGTGTTCATGTACTGGCCCACCCGAAGGAAGGTCTGCTCCCAACCGCCGGCTTCGGTGAGAGCCGCCGGTTCCCACTCGTGAACGGGCCGCCCATCCTTTTGCAGGCGGAGGGCCGTGGCTGCGATGGCGGCCAAACGCTCGGGCCGTGTTCCCGTTCCCTTCAGGTTCGCCACGGAACGAAGGGCCCATACGGTTCCGTTCTGGCCCGCCTCCACCCGATCCCGTATGACCCCCAGGTATCTCGCCACGTCACCCTCATCGACCCCGGCCGAGGTAAGGCTTCGTTCGGCTACGGGAAGGAGGCGCTCGAGGATCAGGGTTCGGGCGTCGATGGCTTCCCCGTCGAACCACTCGAAACCTGCGTTCAAACCGAGCCGAGCCGCGGCGATGAAGTTCGACCTGGCTTCGTCGAAGTCCATTCGTCGGGTCACATCGCCGATTTCTTCGGGGACTCCCAGGACCAGGCCCGCCCAGAAAGCGCCGTTGGCCACTTCATCCAAAACCGTGGGCCCGGATGGAAGCACCCGTGACTCGATTCGCAGATGGGGAACCCCGTTCATTACCCCGTAACAAGGACGGTTCCATCGATAGATCGTCCCATTGAAGAACTGGAGCGCCTTCAGGTTGGGGACGCCCCCTTCAGCCAGGGTGGCCAGGGGGTCTTCATCGACCTCACCGGCCAGAAGGACCCTGAAACGGGCAATGTCCTCCTGGAAGAGCTCCACCACGGAGCCGTCGACCCAATGCTCCCCGAACC
>JABDNZ010000100.1 GCA_013043565.1 Gemmatimonadota bacterium
AGCACGGCCCGTGGCCGGCGCAGGTCACTCCCGCCGCCTCCATACGACAGCCGGACGCGGCTCACATCGACAATACAGCTTTTGCTGACGGTGGGGGCCAAAAATGGCCCCCCATTCCCTAGGACGCCTGAGACTCTTGCGAACCAAAGCCTATCTACTCGGGACCATTCTGCCCGTCATCCTCGTCGCAGACGTACTCACCAAGCGCTGGGCGATGAGCGCCCTATCGAACAACCAGGGTTCCGAGCTACTCGGCGGCCTCATTCCTCTGAACCTGGCGTTCAACCGAGGCGCCGCATTCGGGCTGAGCATCGGGAACGACCCCCGATGGTTCTTCATTCCGGTGACCCTGTTGGCCCTGGTCCTACTGGCCTACCTCTTCGTAAAAACCGAGGACACAGACCGCTTCAGGGTTTTTGCCCTCTCCCTGGTACTGGCTGGGGCACTGGGAAACCTGATCGATCGGGTCAGGTGGGACCGGGGCGTCGTGGACTTCATCGGCCCTATCGACCTCGGGTTCATGGATTGGCCGATCTTCAACGTTGCCGATATGGCCATCTCGTGCGGCGCGGTGGCACTCGCCATCTCCTTTTGGACGGAAGAGACCGAGGAACCGGCTAAGAAAGCTGAGGCACCCATCGAGGCCGGACCGGAAGGCACAAACTGAAAAAAGGAACCGGGGGCGGAGCTCTGGTAGCGCCACCCCCGGATCTTTCTCTCAAGAGGCCTATCGAGGTTTCCGAATCATCCTGACCGTCGATTAGAGCACAAGGTGTTTCTCCAGGTCTAGATCAGACACGTTGAGACGGAACTCATCCACCTCGTTGAGCTTGGTCTCCACCAGCTTCCGGTGGACGTCCTTGCCCAGAACCTCCTTCATGAAACCGCTTCCCTCAGCCACTTGGACCGCCTCGAACAAGTCGTGGGGAAGTGCCTGAATCCCCATCTCTTCTCGTTCGATGGGCGTAATGCCGTAAAGATCGATCGTCATGGGGTCCGGTACGGACAGTGCCCTGTCCACCCCATCCAAACCCGCCGCCAACATCGTCGCAAAAGCGAAGTACGGGTTGCAAGCAGCGTCCGGGAAACGGAGTTCCATGCGAGTCGCCACCTCTTTCCCCGGCTTGTAGAGGGGGATCCTCACAGCGGCCGATCGGTTCCGCTCCGCCCAAGCGATATAGACCGGAGCTTCGTAACCGGGCACCAATCGTTTGTAGGAGTTGTGCCACTGATTGGTCACAAAGGCGAGTTCCCGGGAGTGGTCCAGGACTCCGGCGATGAACTGCTTGGCGGCAACACTCAGATGGTGTTCGTCGTTTTGGTCGTAGAAGGCATTGGTGCCGTTTTTGAAGATCGAGAGGTGTACGTGCATCCCGCTCCCATTTTCCCCCTCTAGAGGTTTCGGCATGAAGGTCGCATACACCCCACACCGCCGGGCGATTTCCTTCACCAGGTACTTATGGGTCTGAAGGGAATCGGCCATTCGGAGCGCATCCTGATACCTGATATCGATCTCATGCTGGGACGGCGCTACTTCGGCATGGTGATACTCGACCGGGATCCCCATGGCCTCCAGCGCAAAAACCGTGACCTCCCGGATGTCGTCACCGATATCAACCGGATTGATGTCGAAATACCCGGCTTGATCGAGGATTATCGGCTCTTTTTCGGACTTGAAGTAGAAGAATTCCGGCTCCGGACCCAAGTACATATTGGTGTACCCGTGGTCTTCCAGGCGGGAAAGCTGACGCTGGAGGACCAGCCGTGGATCGGCGGCATAAGGAGTTCCGTCAGGACTCCGGATCTCCGCAAACATCCTCATCGTGCGCGAGCCCCCTGACCGAAACGGCAGGACCTCGGCGGTAGGGGCGATGGGCACAGCCACCATGTCACTTTCCTGGATCCTCTGGTAACCCTCGATGGAGGACCCGTCGAACCCCATCCCCTCTTCAAAGGCTCCCTTGAGCTCTTTGGGGGTGATGGAAAAGGACTTCAGAAAGCCCATCATGTCCGTGAACCACATCCGGATGGAGGAAATGCCGTACTCCTCCACGTAGTTGAGGACGTCTTCAGGCGTGGACAGGGATAGTCCTTGCGAGCTATCCATCTCGTCCACGTAATCCTCCATGTCCTCCCGAAAGCCCTCTACGTAATACAGGAATCCATCCTGATCCATGAGTGTTCGACCTCCCTGGCCAATGTGGTGTGTTAAAGAAGGATTCTAGTTAACTCACTTCAAAAAAAGAGGCCGGGCTTCGGGAGGCACTGCTTCCTCGACCTGGCCTTTACGGATCCAAGCACGGAACGGGATCCTCAAGGGGATCCTCCGGAATGATTGGTTTTTAGCGGCACGCGCGATGATAGAAGAAATGAGAAATAGCGTCAAGGTCATGCGATTCCGGTTTGCCCTGGGAGACTGTTCAGATACCTTTTCACCTACTTGTTCAGGGACGTAAACCCCGGACCAGTCCGGGAGATCCCACTCAAAAGCTGGAGCAAAGGTTTGGACCGATTATTCCTCGACACCCCCCTCAGCCAATGGCTGACGGCTCTGGGAGTTTGTTTCCTGATTGTCCTGGTCCTCCGACTGGTAGCCAGCTATGTGATTCGACGGCTCGGGGACCTGACGAAACAAACGCGGCCGGAGCTGGACGATTTCCTCGTCGAGCTCCTCAGGAAGACAAAAGGGCTCTTCATCCTCCTATTCGGAGTTTGGGTTGGGGCCTTCTTCCTTTCTCTTTCCCCGGTGAATTCCGAGTGGCTTCGGCGCGCTCTAGGGGTCGGCCTCCTGGTTCAAGGCGGACTCTGGGCCACCGCCGTCGTCAACTATTTCCTTGCCCGATCTCGTCGCCAACAGGCGGAGGAAGACCCCTCCCTGGCCACAGCCCTTGGAGCCCTGGGGTTCGTGGCAAAAGCAGTGGTCTGGGCCATTTTCGTTTTACTGATCCTCCAGAACCTCGGGGTGGAGATCACGGCGATTTTGGCGGGGGTCAGCGTCGGCGGGATCGCTATCGCCTTGGCGGTCCAGAATATCCTCGGCGACCTGTTCAGCTCTCTGTCCATCGTCCTGGACAAACCCTTCGTCATCGGGGACTTCATCGTGGTCGGGGAGTTCTCGGGTACCGTCGAGCACGTTGGGCTGAAATCGACCCACATCCGATCCGTGTCAGGTGAACAGCTTGTATTCTCCAACTCGGATCTGCTCAGCAGCAGGATTCGGAACTACAAGCGGATGGAGGAGCGGCGGGCCGTGTTCACCCTGGGAGTTACCTATGACACTCCCGCTGAGGACCTCGAAGCACTTCCGGGAATCATCAGAGCGGTCGTAGAGAAGCATGAACTCGCCCGCTTCGACCGCTCACATTTTAGAAGCTTCGGCGACTTCGCACTCATGATCGAAACGGTCTATTTCATGAAGGTTCCGGACTACGGCACCTACATGGATGTGCAGCAAGCCATCAATCTGGAGATTCATGGGGTTTTCTCAGAGAGGGGGATCGAATTCGCTTTCCCCACTCAGACCCTCCATCTCAAGCGGGGGGGCTGAAACCCGGGAAGATCCTGCCGAATGGGGTTCTTCGGTGAAACAAGGATGCTTACCGAGCCCGGCCGCCCTTGGAGGGAGTAAAGAGAAGGAACTCGATCCGTCGCCCACTCATCCGAAGAACGCGAAAGGATCCGTTCGGAAGAGAGACTTCATCGCCGACCCGGGGAATTCGATTCAGCCTTCCGAAAACGAATCCGGCCACGGTATCGTAGTCATCTTCGGGGAGGTCGAACGCCAGCTTTTCACTGGCTTCCCGTAGAGGGGCCCCACCGAACACTCGGGTCGTCCCTGCCTCCAAAGGGGTAAAATCGGCCGGTTCGTCTTCCTCGTGCTCGTCTTGAATCTCTCCGACAATCTCTTCGAGAAGGTCTTCAAGGGTGGCTAGCCCCGCGGTGCCGCCGAACTCATCCACGACGATCACCATCTTCACCCGTTCCTTGCGCATCTCCGAGATGAGATCGTCCACAGGCTTCGTGGCCGGAGCGAACTGGATTGGGCGAACGATGGATCGAATCTCGGTGAACCCGTCTCGGTCGGCTTTCCAAAGGTCCCTGGCCAACAGAATCCCGACGATCTTGTCGAGGGTACCGTCATACACGGGGATTCTGAGGTGCCCCTCGTCCAGCATGGTGGTCATGGCTTCCCCGACCGTCGCATCCACCGGAACGGCGACGATGTCGGTCCTCGGAGTCATGACCTCCCCCACCTGAACCTCATCCAGGGTCATCATGCTGCTGACCACCCGCCACTCATGCTCGTCCAAGGCCCCTTCTTTTCGTCCTATTCGGGCGAGAACCCTCAACTCGGATCGGCTGACGGTGCTGGGGCGGCCCTGCCCGGAGGTAATAAATCGGGCGTATAGAGTCAGGGGGATCACGATGGGCTTGGTGACGAAGATCAGGCCCCGGAGGACATAGGCGGCCGAGGGAGCCAGCCTCGGCCAAAGGGTGGCACCGAGGGTTTTGGGTAGGATCTCCGAAAACAGGAGGATTGCGAGGGTCAAACCGGCCGCAAAAACCGCCTTCGAAGCGTCTCCCCAGATCTTGAATGCAAGGGTCCCCCCGAGGGCAGCCCCGAACGTGTTCGCAATGGTGTTCAGGGCGAGGATGGCGGCGATGGGCTCATCCACCTGCTTCTGCATCTTGGCGAGGATCGCTCCGGCCTTGGATCCCCGATCTCGCAGGACATGGACATACCCTTGAGTCACTGAGAGAATGACGGCTTCCAGAATCGAGCAGAGGAAGGAGACTGCCAGGGAGATACCTACGATGGCCATCAGCTGGTAAAGCATAACCGGATTATCTACGAGAGCGGGACGCGGGACAAGTGGCAATCGGACGGAAACACGGGACGGGAGAAAGGGACGGCCCTGGAGGAGAGTTCCCCAGGGCCGTCCTTCTCACAGATGCTCTCCTCCCGGCGGCGCCGGGTTTCGGCGTACCTAGCCGACAAGAGTGGCAGTGAGTTCGATGGGGGTGGCGGAAAGGGCTTTCGAGATAGGGCACCCCACCTTGGCTCCCTCTGCATGCTCCTGGAAGGCGGCCTCATCGATCCCAGGCACGGTGCCCTCGCACTCGAGTTCGATTCGGGAGATGCCAAAACCCTCCGGCCCTTTCTCCAGATAGGCCTTCGCGGTCGTCCGAATACTCTCCGGCTGGAAGCCGGCCTGGGCGAGCCCGTTGGCGAATGCCATGGAAAAGCAACCTGCATGGGCAGCTGCGATGAGCTCTTCGGGATTGGTGCCTGCCCCCTCCTCGAAACGAGAGGCGAAACTATAGTTCCCTTTGACGGCGCCGGTTTCCGTTTCGAGGGTGCCGCTCCCCTTGGGGAGGTTCCCTTTCCATTCTGCACTGGCGGTTCGAACTGCCATTGATTTGCTCCTTTTGCAACGTCGGATGCGTCGTTCGGTTTCTCATTGAGATGGAGTGGGCCTCGGGTTGATGGGGCCCGAGGCGCCAGAAGATAGAAAAGCTTCCGGCGAGGTACCAGGGGGACCACCGGGGGGGGCTCTCGGTTGACGCCGCGGTCTTCGGCCCAGAGAATCAACCTGATCCCTGCGGAGGCGACTTGTCGAAATCCCCCTTCCGAGCGCATCCAGGGCCTGCCAAGGGCTTCCGCACCCGTCGAGACGAGATCAATCCAAGCCGAGGCCTCATGTTCAGGAATCGCCATTCTCAGGCAGGACTCCTCCTGATAGCAACATTCGCCGTTTTCCCTCCGGTCCTGGGGGCCCAGGTCACCTCCCCCGAGGAAGAATTCGGGCACATGGTTGGAGCCAACTACGAGCTCGTGAACTACACCGAACTCCAAGCTTATTGGGAAAAGCTGGCCGGGGAGTCGGATCGGATGGTCTTGGATACCATTGGCTTGACTGAGGAAGGACGGCCACAACTCATGGCCATCCTGACCTCACCCGAAAACCACCGGGAACTCGATCGTTACAGGAATATCGCCCGGCGGCTGGCCCTCGCTGAGGGAGTCTCGGAACAGGAGGCGCTCGCGCTGGCCCAGGAAGGAAAGGCTGTGGTCTGGCTGGACGGAGGCCTCCACGCGTCCGAAGTGGTAGGCGCCCAACAGCTCCTCGAGCTGGTGTACCGCCTTACGAGCGCCAGGGACCCAGAAACCCTTCGGTTCTTGGACGACCTCGTCGTCCTGGCCGTCCAGTGTAACCCGGACGGGATGGAGCTAGTCTCGAACTGGTACCATCGGAACGACGACCAGGGCGTCGCCCCTGAAGAGCGGGACTCCGGCGGTCTGCCGGTTCTTTACCACTTTTACGCCGGGCATGACAACAACCGTGACTTCTACATGGCCAACCTGAAGGAAACCACGAACATGCTCCGAGTGCAGTATCGGGAGTGGTTCCCTCAGATCATCTACAACCACCACCAAACGGGGCCCCAGGGCACGATCATGTTCGTGCCGCCTTTCAGGAATCCCCCGAACCACTTCCTGGACCCGCTCATCATGACCTCGTTGGACCAGGTAGGGAGCGCCATGCACCACCGGTTCGTTCGGGAAGGGAAGGGCGGAACCACCATGCGGTCCGGTGCCAGTTACTCTATCTGGTGGAACGGGGGCCTCCGGACCACGCCCTACTATCACAACGCCATCGGACTTCTGACGGAGATTCGCGGGGGACCGAACCCTCAGGAAATCCCTTTTGTACCCCGGCGCCAACTGGCGACCACGGACATCCCCCTACCAGTGGAGCCCGGTGAACTCCTCTTCCGAACCTCCATCGACTACTCCCAGACGGCCAACTGGGCGGTCATGGACTATGCCTCCCGTAACAAAGATCTGCTCCTTTACAACATCTGGCGAATGGGAATGAACTCCATCGAAAAAGGGAGCAAGGACTCTTGGACAGTGAGGCCAGCCGACATCTACGCAGCGGCAGATGCGCTGGGCGACATGAACGCATCCGGATCGGTAGAGGATTTCAATCGGTTCTTGCGAGATCCCTCAAAGGCCGACCCGAGGGCGTTCATCATCCCGTCGGATCAGGCGGACTTCCCGACCGCCGTGCATTTCGCCAACGCCCTTATCAAGAACGGCGTGTCGGTTCATAGGGCCACCGACGACTTCTCGGTGGGTAGCAGGGAATACCCCGCCGGATCCCTGGTCGTACAATCGGCCCAGGCATACCGGCCTCATGTCCTCGACATGTTCGAGCCACAAGACCATCCCAACGATTTTGCCTACCCCGGCGGGCCACCGATTCCGCCTTATGACGCGACGGGTTGGACTTTGGCCTACCAGATGGGAGTAGAGTTCGACCGGATCATGGATGGCGTAGAAGGCCCCTTTGAAGCTGTTCCGGACGTGATGGACGTGCCACCGGGGGAGGTCCGGACCGATGAGGCCCGGCCCGTTGGGTATCTACTCAGCCACGAGGTCAACAACGCGTTTACGGCGGTCTACGCTTTAGCTTCTCACGGCACCGACGTCTACTGGCTCACCAGTCCGTTCTCCTCAGACGGCGTGACCTATCCCGAGGGCACCTTCTGGATCCCTGACGGCTCCCAGGCCCGGGGACGGATCGCCGCACTAGGCGGGGAGTTGGGTGTCCATTTCATCGGGGCGTCCGTGGCCCCCGAAGGAACCGCTCTGGAGTTGAGGAAGCCCCGGATCGGACTCTGGGACCGTTATGGTGGATCCATGCCTTCCGGATGGGTCCGATTCATCCTGGACGAGTTCCATATGGAGTTCGACCTGGTATTTCCCCAAGAGCTGGATGCGGGGAATCTGTCGGAGAAGTATGACGTCCTGATCTTCCCGGACGGGGCCATCCCGTCCCCCCGCCCCGCGGCTCCCGGGCGGTACGGGAGAGGCGGTGGGTCTGTGGACCCCGAGACCATCCCCGAGGAGTATCGGGATCGTCTGGGCAGTGTCACAGCCGAGACAACGATCCCACAGCTGCGTGAGTTCCTGGAGGATGGCGGAACGGTCATTACGCTCGAAGGGTCCACCGCGTTGGGGTACCATTTGGGTCTACCGATTCGTGACTATCTCACCGACGCCGAAGGTACGCCTCTCCGGTCCGAGGAGTTCTTCGTGCCCGGCTCGCTCCTGGAAGTGGAAGTGGAAAGCGGAAGCCTGGTCACCCACGGGCTCCAGGAACCCCTGATCGTGAACTTCGCCCGGAGCCCTGTCTTCCGCCTGGAAGCCGAAGCCGAAGGCGTTCGGCCCTTGGCGGTCTACGACAGCGCGACGCCCCTTCGGAGTGGGTGGGCCTGGGGGCAGGAAAAGCTGGAAGGCGGGATCGCCATGCTCGAAGCCGATGTGGGTGAGGGCACCCTCTTTTTGTTCGGGCCTCAGGTCACCTACCGGGGACAGACCCACGCAACGTTCCCGCTGGTTTTTAACGGCATCCTCCTGAGTAACTCTCGCGAGACGACGCTCCGCTAGGTATGCCTTCATGAAGAACCTACACATGTCCTTGGGAGTGAACCGATGAAACGACGAGCCTTTCTCAGGAATGGACTCATGGCCCTGGGGGCCCCGGCCGTCCTCCCGGCTACCGCCCGGGCCGATGTTTTCCTGACCCCACGCCAGAGGCGGCAGAGCGACGATCCAATCCGTCTGAGCTCCAACGAAAACCCATTGGGGATTCCGCCCGGGTCGAGAGAGGCCATCATCGGCGGGATCGAGGATGGGAACCGGTACCCGGGAAACTCCAGGCGGGCATTGCAGGAAGCGGTGGCTCAGGGTCACGGTGTCCCCTCCAACGCGATCGTCCTCGGGAATGGTTCGACCGAGATCCTTCAGATGGGAGTGCAGGCGAAACTCCATCCGGAGCTCAGGTTGGTGGCCCCGGCTCCGACCTTCGAGGACGTCTTCGAGTATTCGGAGCCGCACCCCTGGATCGACCTCAAACCGATTCCACTTCTCCCCGACTACGCTCACGACCTGTCGGCAATGGAGGAAGCCACCAAAGGTGCCCCGGGACCGGTCCTCGTATACGTCTGCAACCCGAACAACCCGACGGGATCGCTTACCCCGGTCGGGGACGTTGAGTCCTGGATCCGCCGAGCGCCGGAGAACGTTCACTTCCTGGTGGACGAGGCGTACTTCGAGTTCGTCGACTCTGGATCGTATCGGTCGCTTGACCAACTGGCGGTGGAGAACCCCAACGTGGTCGTGGCCAGGACCTTCTCGAAGGTTTACGGGATGGCCGGGATCCGGCTGGGGTACGGGATCGCCCACCCGGAAACCGCCAGAGTACTCCAGGCGTTCGCCGCGGGAACGAACTGCAACCATCTCGCCCTGGTAGCGGGGCTCGCCGCATTGAACGATGGTGAGTGGGTAGCAAAAAGCGTGGGAGCGAACCTCGAGAGCCGCCAAGTGACCTACGCGGTCCTGGAGGAGTTGGGCCTGGAGTACCTCCCGTCCCATACCAACTTCGTCATGCATCGGATTTCCGGAGACCTACGCCAGTATATAAACCGGATGAGGGAGGCCGGAATCCGGGTCGGCAGACCGTTCCCACCCATGCTGGAGTTCAACCGCTTGTCGTTGGGGCTTCCGGAAGAAATGGAGCGTCACGCGGACACTTTGAGAGACTTCAGACGGCGGGGTTGGATCTAACCTTTCCTTGGAGGAACCTTTGCACGAGGCTCGTCGGGACCCCCTCGGTGAGCCTTTTGCAGGCTCATCCTTCCCCTGAAATCCCGGCCTCCGCCAGGACGATGAGGAGTGCACGCTGGATGGCTTTGTAGCCATCCTCGTTCACCCACCACTCTCCCGGAGAGTGGTTTTCACCCCCGGCCCCGCCCCTTCCGATGGTGATGGCCGGGATTCCGAGGGAGATCGGGATGTTGGAGTTTGTCGAGGAACGGCTCAGGTAAGGGCTTTCGCCAAATGACCGGGTGACAGCCATTGCCCGTTGAACCAAAGGCGTGGAGGGATCGACCTCGCCTGACGGCCGCAGGCCGATCTGCTCGACTTCCAGCTCGATGGACGAACCGTCTCGGGCGAACCGGTCTTCTTCAGCGGCCGCAACTTGGGCCGCTCTGCGGAAAGCGGCTGAGATGGAGTCCAGGCTGGAGGGGCTCTCCGACCGCATGTCCACCTCCATCCAGGCCTCGAAAGGAACTGAGTTGATGGAGGTTCCACCCCCGATCCTGCCGACATTGAAGCTGGTCCTCGGCCCGTCGAGAGTCAGCCCGTCAGCAACCACGGCAAACTCCCGAATTGCCCTCCCCAGGGCATGGACCGGGTTCACCAACCCGAATGCTCCCCAGGAGTGTCCGCCGTCGCCCCTGAACGTCACCCTGTATCGAATCGAGCCCAAGCCTTTGTTGACGATGGACGAAATCCCTCCTCCGTCCACCTCCACGAACGCATCCGTGTCCCGGCCGTCCTCAGCGAAGAAGTGTTTCACTCCCCGCAGGTCCCCCAAACCCTCTTCCCCCACGCTACCCAAAAAGACCAGGTCCGCATCGGTTCTGATTCCGACGTCCTCCATCGCTCTCAGCACCGTCAGGACCACCGCAAGCCCCCGGGTATCGTCCCCGATCCCCGGGGCGAAAAGGGTGTCCCCCCTCGCCTTCACCGTCACATCGGTGCCTTCGGGGAAAACCGTATCCATGTGGGCCCCGAGGACAACCGTCCTGTTCCCGACCCGACCTCGCCTGAACGCCAGAACGTTCCCCACTCCGTCCATTCGAACAGAATCGGCACCAACGTTCTCCAGCATCTGAGCAAAAGCCTTCGCCCGCTCTTCCTCCATGAACGGGGGGGCAGGAATCTCCGTCAGGGCCACCAACTTCTCCTGGGTCCAAGCGTCCAAAGCCACGATCTCCCGCATTGCCTCCTGGACGGCCACCCCGGACAGGAGGTCCGCCACTTCCCGGTCGTACCTTTCCTCTTGCGCCCCCGTAATGGAAGGGCCGATCAGGAGCCCAACCAGTGGGAGGGCCAAAAGAAGCAGGTTTTGAGCACCTGGAGCCAATGACTTGTGCGGGAATGGGTTCGATCGGGCTCTGGCACGGGTGGGGCTGGGCCGCATTTGGCATCGCTTTCTGGAAAAGTGATCAGGTCTCTCGAGGACGGTAGGGTGGGGGGGTCGCGAAGGCAATTCCGGGAGCCGGTGGACGCCTTGCGCCGGGCGGCAGGAGTGGCGAAGGTTGATGGTTCTATTCTGCACCTGGTCCTGGTCTCGGGAGGTCGGTTTGGAGGGTGGTCGGGGACGCTCGCGGGGGAACCCTTTCCTCCGCATTCCCCAGTTGATTGTTGAAACAATTGGCCGAACCAGCAGGCTCGTAACCGAGCACGCTGGCCAGTTGGGCCTTCTCTTTTGGCAGGTCATCGCGAACCTTTTCCAGTTCAAGGTCTCCTTCCGGGATGTTCTGACCCAGATCTACGTGATGGGAATTCAGAGCGTACCCATCGTCATCATCACGGCGATCCTTGCCGGGATCGTTACGAGTCAACAAGGCGGATACCAGTTCACCTCCACCATCCCCCTCTATGTCATGGGCAGCATCGTCACGACCAGTGTGGTGCTGGAGTTGGCCCCGGTCCTGACAGCCATCGTCCTGGTCGGCCGGGTGGGCGCAAGGATCACTGCTGAGTTGGGAACGATGGAGGTGTCCGAGCAGATCGACGCGTTCCACTCGGTGGGGCGTGACCCGGTGGCGATCCTTGCGGCTCCGAGGATCATCGCGGGCGTGATCGTCCTTCCCATTCTGAACGGGATCGCCATTATCGTCGGGCTCTACGCCGGCCTCTACTCGGCGAAGATGACCATGGGCCTGGGGCACGAGGCTTTCTTTTATGGCGCCCGGCTTTTTTGGCATGACTGGGACCTTGTCTACTCTATGTCCAAGGCAACCGCCTTCGGACTGGCTATTCCTCTGATCTCCGCCCACATGGGGTTCAGGACCACCGGAGGAGCCGCTGGGGTGGGGAAAGCGACCACCGCATCGGTCATGTTTATGACCCTGACCGTCTTGATCCTGGATGCCCTTTTCCCGCCCATGTTCTTGGACTAGCCCGGGACCAGAACTCCTATGATCCGGTATCGGCGAATCCATAAAGCCTTCGAAGAACCCGTCCTTTCCGGCGTTGATCTGACGGTGAACGAGGGTGAGATGTTCGGCCTGTTCGGCCCTTCGGGCACGGGGAAAAGCGTTCTCCTGAAAACCACCATTGGTCTGATCATCCCGGATCAGGGGGATGTTTTCCTGAAGGGGGAATCGGTGTTTTTCGGCGAGGTTGATGCCATCGAACGAGTGCGGAGGCAGGTGGGCTACGTCTTTCAGCATTCGGCCCTCTTCGATTCCCTCAATGTTTTCGACAACGTCTGCATGGGGATTCCGGAGAGGGAGTTGGCCGGGATGTCCCGAAGGGAATCGGGGCGTAGGGCTTGGGAAGCGCTGGAAATTGTCAACCTCGAACCCAGGCTGATCCTCTCGAAGCTCCCGGCCGAGCTCTCGGGTGGGATGAAGAAACGTGTAGGGATTGCAAGGGCAATCGTTGGTAGACCCGAGATGCTCCTTTGGGATGAACCTACCACCGGCCTGGATCCCGTGAATACGGCGGCCGTGGAACGGCTCATTGCTCGCCTTTCCAAAGAGTTGGAAGTAACCTCAATCATCGTGACCCACGACATCGAGGGTGGCCTCCTGATCTGTGACCGGGTCGCCATGCTCACTGCCGGCAAGCTGCGGTTCTGTGGCTCCCCTGAGGAGTTTCGGACCAGCACGGACCCCGTGGTCCGATCCTTTGTGAACCGGGCGGGGGCCGAAGCAGCCCTCGATAACCAGTTGAAGGTTGTATGAGCGAAACAGATAGCATGCCCCAACGGGAGAACACCGGGCCAGGCGAACAGGAACTCAAGAGCGCCCTACCGCAGAAAAGACGCCGCCTCGAGTTCCGGGTCGGTATTTTTGTTCTGATCGGTATCGCCACCACCCTGACGGCTCTCTTCCTCCTGACCGACCCGAGCACATTCCGGGGGCGGTATCGGATCACAACCGTGGTTGAGGACGCAGGCGGCATCCGCCGAGGTGACCCGGTCCAGATGCGAGGAGTGAACATCGGTAGGGTGATGTCCTTCTCCATGGCCTCTGAGGGGGTCCGGATCACGTTGGAGATCGAGGGCACCTGGGCCATTCCCGAGGACTCTCGCGGCCGCTTGGTAGCCGGGGGCATCCTCGGGGGAAGAACCGTGGAGATCGTCGAGGGGAGCAGCTCGGAGCGTATCCGGGGAGGCGCAGAACTGCCCGGGGAAAACGTCCGGGGGTTACTCGACATGCCTGCCGAACTCGGACAGGACGCACAAGCGGTTTTGGTGCAGATTCGGAGTCTGCTGGCCGAGCCCACGCTGGAAGCGATACAGGGGAGCGCCGTCGAGCTCCAGGGCCTGTTGGAACGGCTCTCGCGACTGGCCGCAGAACAGGGGCAGGAGATTGCCGAGCTCACCGCATCCCTTAGCCGCTCTGCCTCGGGTCTCGAGGACGCCGCCGCTTCCGGGGAGGACGTTGCCAGGGCCGTCGCCCGGGCGGACTCGGCTTTGGTGACGGTGAACCGGACCAGTCAGGTGGTCCTGAGTGCATCGGAGGCGCTCCAGACCATACTCAGGAGAATCGAAACGGGGGAGGGAACTCTGGGTCAGCTATCGGCCAACCCGGTCCTTTACGAGACTCTCGTGGCCACCCTGGAGAGTGTCAAAGCCCTCACGGACGATATCAAGGCCAACCCCGGGAACTACGTGAAGATCGAGATCTTCTGAGCACCCAAGGATCTCACAAATGAAAAGAGGGCCGCCACCCGGCGGCCCTCTTCATTTTCTGCCTGTTGGGGACCGGCTTCTAGCCTAGCCCCTCTGATC
>JABDNZ010000118.1 GCA_013043565.1 Gemmatimonadota bacterium
ATGCTGCTGCTGTGCCCGGGTCTCCCCGCAGAGAATCGGACGCGCATAGCACTTATATACGCGTAGCAGCGGAGACGGGAATTCCGGGCCTCGTCGTCTTCCTGGGGATTCTTGCAAGCATTTTCGCCAAGTCGATTTCTGTACGACGGAAGACTGCCGGCCTTGCCCCCAAACAAGAGATCCAGCTCTGGTACCTGGAGTTGGGCCTGGCAGGTTACCTCCTGGCGGGTCTGTTCGGGTCCTTCCCCCTGCTGGCGTTCCTTTATGTCCATATGGCGTTGATTTTTGTAGCAGCCGAAGTGGTCGAAAAACAGTTGCGTAATCAAAGGCGGGGGGCACGCCCTGGACCGGTTCGCGCCTCAGGAAAGGTGAGTGGCCTTGCATCCAACCCGGTGACCTGAGGATCCTGGGTCGCATGGCCGGTAGATCCAGTCGAGGCGGAAGATGAGAGTCCTTGTGGTGGCCTATGCCTACCCCCCTTTTCCGATGGTGGGTGCGATACGGCCGGCCAAGCTGGTTAAGCGGCTCCTAAAGGAAGGCCATGAGGTTCATGTTCTTACTGGTAGGCTTCCAGGGGAGAAGCCCCGATTCCGAGAGAAGGAGCCTGGGTTCTCAGTCGAGGTGGTACCGACCTGGCCGAACCCCAAGCATCTTTACCGCTGGCTCAAGCGAAAGAGGAACCGAGGATCGGATGACGAAGACGCAGCCCCGGCCCCCTCGGTGGCTTCAATAGAGCGGTGGGCGGTACCGGAGCGAATCTCCCTCCTCAAACGCTTGGTTCTTTCGGGTCTCCAAACGCCGGATGACCTTCAGGGGTTCATCGTTCCAGCGACGGTGAGGGGCCTAAAGGCCTTTCCGAGGGGCCCGGATCTGGTCTTCTCCACCTCGCCTCCACCCAGCTCCCATTTGGTAGGGCTCCTGATCAAGGCCATAGCCGGAGCTCGGTGGGCGGCGGAGTTTCGGGACCCTTGGTCATCGAACGAGGCGTCGGAAGCGGGAGGGCGGATCCGAAGTCGGCCAACGGATGCCCTGAATGGTTGGTTGGAACGGCTCTGCCTTCGATCCAGCGACCATATCGTGACCGTGACGCGAAGAGCAGCCGAGATCATCGGAGGTCGATTAGCTCCGGAAAACCGAAGAAAGATCATCCTGGCGAGGAGCGGAATCGATACGCTCCGCTTGGCCAGGGACCCTTCCAATCTCGGGCCGTTCACTGTCGTCTATCTCGGGGGCATTGGGGGAGGAAGAGATCCGCGAACGTTCCTGAAAGCCGTCGCCGAATTGGTTCGCAGTCGTGAGCTGGGGACGGCGGACTTGGCGGTAGAGCTGGTGGGGAATTGCAGGTTCTATCACGACCTGGGCTTGGAGGAGGAGATTGAACGGTTGGGCATCTCGAAGTTTTTTCGGTTTCGGGATTGGGTAGACCATGAAGAGGCTCAGAAGGTTCTCAGTGGTGCCGATCTATTCCTCCTTCTAGCCCAGAAGCAAAGGGCTCAGGTCCCGAATAAACTCTATGAGTACCTGGGCGCCGGCCGTCCGATTCTAGCGTTTGTAGACGACGACGGGGAATCGGCGGAGTTGCTTCGGAGGACGGGGGGGCACTACCTGGTGACGGACGGGGACGACCGAGTTGCCCTTCGGGCCTTGGGGGATGCCCTTGACTCGTTCCAGGAGGGTGACGGGTATAACGGATCGCCACCCTCTCCGGCCCTCTTACGGCGATGGTCCACCGAGAGGCAATACGACCACCTCCTCGAGGCCCTGAGGTTGGCTTGAATCCTATTCGCATCGCGCTCGTTGCCCCCTCCTTGGATCTGCTCGGCGGGCAGGCCGTTCAGGCCAGTCTACTCATGGATCGTTTGAACCAGCTTCCAGACCTGGAAGTGGAGTTCATCCCGATCAACCCGAGAATGCCGGGGCCGCTTCGCGAGCTTCAGAAGGTGAGATTCGTAAGGACGGTGGTTACCACCCTCGGATACGTGGGGAGCCTCCTCGCCCGGCTCCGTTCTTTTGATGTGGTCCACGTTTTCTCTGCGTCCTACTTTTCATTCTTCCTGGCCCCCACTCCGGCTTTGGTGGTAGCGAAGGCCTTTGGGCGCCCCACGGTTTTGAACTATAGAAGTGGTGAAGCGGACGATCACCTTACACGGTGGCGGACGGCTCCACCCACGATCCGGCTGGCCACCCGGGTGGTCACTCCATCCGAATACCTGGTGGACGTGTTCGGAAAACACTCTCTGACCGCCTCGTCCATACCAAACTTTGTGGACCTTGAGACGTTTCGGTGGCGGGAGCGAGACCCGCTCAGGCCCGTCTTCCTCTCGAATCGAAACTTCGAAGCCCACTACGATGTGGCCACCGTCCTGAGGGCTTTCGCCGTCATACAAGCTCAGTGGCCCTCTGCTCGGCTGTTAGTAGCGGGTGATGGGCCCCAGCGTCAGGAATTACATGCCTTGGCGGAGCGCCTCGGTTTGGAGCAAGTGGAGTTCATGGGGCAGGTTGAGCACACGCGAATGCCACAGCTTTATGACCAGTCCGACATCTATCTGAATGCGCCCTACATCGACAACATGCCAAACTCGATCCTGGAGGCCTACGCGTGTGGACTTCCGGTGGTGACGAGCGATGCCGGTGGCATCCCGTATATCGTCCGAGATCGGGAGACGGGACTCCTGGTGCCGCCCCGGGATCCGGGAGCCCTGGCGGAAGCTGCCCTTCGCCTTCTGAGTGATCCAAAGCTGGCCGCCGCTTTGGCGGCCGGGGGCCGCAGGGAGGTTCAGGAGCGGTACACGTTCAGCAGCGTGCGGAATCAATGGCTGGAACTCTACAGGGAGTTGTCCGGGGGCAAGGGGGAAAAGGCGTGATAGGCACTCTGAGAAGACGAAGCTTCCCAGAGCCTCGGGGGTTGGCCCGGCCCCCCCTCACCAGCGGCCCTGTATCAACGGAAATCGGTGCTACGGTCCACCCTGGCAGGACTGAGCCGAAACTACCTCATCGGGAAACTCGGAGACTTTTCGGTTCGACATCGGCCAGCGCCAGGGGCCTCTTCTCGTGAGGCCTCGATTCAGGGGTCGGTCCTTCAGGGAACTGGCTACAAGAGCCCGTCAGCGGGCCTTGATCGGACTGGAGAGAACGGGGCTTGGGCGATTCAGCCACCTTCCAGATGATGAAGTATTCTTGAGGCAGCTGGGCCTGGGGAGTTCAGAGCCAATCTTCGACCTGCTCCGGACTGGGCCGGTGACAGAGGCTTTTCCACCACTGAGGCACCCGAACGAGACGGCAACTGTCTTTAAGAACCGATGGGGTGGGAGGTCGTTGGAGATCCTCGACCGGGCCGAGCAGCTCCACCAAGGCCGATTTGACCTTCTTGGCTATCGGGACCTTTTCTTCGGCGATCCCATTGATTGGCAGCTTGATCCAATCCTGGGTCGACGGAGTCCCCGGGCTCATTGGTCTAGGATCAACCACCTGGATGTGGAACAGGTCGGGGACCACAAAGTCGTTTGGGAGTTGAACCGACATCAGTACTTTCAGACCCTCTGCCGTGCATTTGTTTTGACGGGGGATCCCACCCATGCGGATCTGGTTGTGCGACACCTCGAAGAATGGATGGCCGCAAATCCCCCGAAAACCGGGATCAACTGGGTAAGTAGCCTGGAGTTGGCTTACCGGTCCATCTCGTGGATATGGGCTCTGTCGATTATGGCCCATTCCTCCCGTCTACCGAACCAGACTCTGATCGATGCATTGAAGTTCCTCAGGTTGTTTGGCCGGCATATTGAAGCCCATCTTTCAACCTACTTCAGCCCCAACACTCACCTGACCGGCGAGGCGCTAGGGCTTCTGTATCTGGGGGCCTCCTTTCCATGTTTCCCGGAATCTGTGCGTTGGAAGAAACGGGGATGGGGGATTCTCCTATCCGAGCTGAGTCGACAGGTCGAGGCTGATGGGACCTACTTTGAGGGTGCCACTTACTATCATCGTTACACGGTGGACATCTTCACTCACGCCCTCCTGTTGGGGAGGGCCCTCTCCGCTCCTGAAGGGGATCTTCAGGAATTCGAGCAGGCACTTTTGAAGCTCCTTGACCACCTTGTCTTCCTCACCCGCCCCAACGGCACGACACCACTGATCGGAGACGACGATGGTGGGCATCTCTGGTTTCCCGAGCCTCACCGCCCAAATGACTTCCGTGGGTCATTGAGCACCGGAGCAGCGGTGTTTTCTCGACCTGCCTACCGTTTCGTGGCAGGGGACCAAATAGAGGAGACCACGTGGCTTCTTGGCGAAGAGGCGGTTCTTACCCTCGACGCACTGGATTCCAAAGAGCCCGCCTCCACGTCCCGAGCTTTCCCGGACGGAGGGGTTTTCGTTCTCAGAGACGGTTGGGCTGAATACTCCAATCACATGGTCGTGAAGGCCGGACGCCACGGGGTGCTCAGTTGTGGGCACTCCCACGCCGATGCCCTCGCCTTCGACCTCAGTGTGAGGGGCGTCCCGGTCTTTGTGGACCCAGGAACCTTTTCCTATGTGCTGGCTGAAGATCGGAACGCCTTCAGAGCGGGGGCTGCCCATAACACCGTCACGGTGGACGGGATCGGGGCTTCCCAGCCGGGGGGGATGTTTCACTGGGAAACCACCGTAGATGCTGAGCTATTGAGGTGGAGCAGCGGGCGGAATTTCGATTTTCTCTGCGCTTCGCATGACGGGTTCCGCGAGTTGGCAGCTCCTGGACGGCACGTCAGAGAGGTTCTTTTCGCGAGGGGATTGGGCTGGGCGATATTGGATCGGATTCTCATGCCGCCCGGCCATCGGGTTTCTGTCGGGTTCCAACTTGGCTGGGGGCTTACGGTAGAGGTCGACAAGAACCAGGGGATGGTGAGTGGTCCGGCCGGAGCCCCTCTTCTCCACCTGAGCTCATGGGATCCCGCCGGAGATCCTGTGATGATCAGGGAGCCTGTGCAGCACGGCTGGATCTCGGACTCCTATGGAAGGAGGGAAACAGCCCCTCGTCTGGATTTGGGGGGGGACTCCGAGGCGGGTGGTTTTCTCACCCTCTTGTTCCCATCGGGGAAGGAGCCACCGAGATTCGCGGTCGAGAAACTAGAGTCAGGGACGCTCTTTCGGTGCGAATCGCCAGGAGTGAAACACGTGATCTGGAAAGGGCGGGGAGGAGTAGGGTGTTTTGGTGACTATGAGACCGACGCCCGTTTCTTTTGGGCCTTTCAGAACCTCGAGGAGCGGACGGGCGGGATACTTGGAATCGATACATCTATGGTACGCGTAGCTGGATCGGATCTCCTGAACGATGGGAATCCCGTCGCGACTCTTCGGGCGACCCTGGAGGACGGAGCCTGGACGGAGGAAAAGGTCGAGGCTGCCTCTTTCCCCGTTTCTTTTTCGCGAGGGGTGTCCTGATGTGTGGAATCTGCGGCATCGTTCGGCCCCAAGGGGTCGGGCCGGGGGTGGATTCTGCGACCGTGATCAGAATGCGGGACACCATGGTCCACAGGGGTCCGGATGCCTCGGGCATCTGGATGGGCAACGGTGTGGGGCTTGGCCACAGGCGGCTCAGCATCATCGACATCGCCGGTGGCCGCCAACCGATGGCCACGGCTGACGGGCGGTACCACCTGGTTTACAACGGAGAGATCTACAATCACCCCCTGTTGATGAAGGAGTTGGAAAGGGAAGGGGTAGCTTACCGGACCCGGTCCGACACGGAGACACTTCTGCTCCTGTTTGCCCGGGGTGGAACGGAATCAGTGCACAGGCTGAGAGGCATGTTCGCTTTTGGTGTTTGGGATCAGGGGGAGAACCGCCTGGTCCTGGCGCGAGACCGCCTCGGGATCAAACCGCTCTATTATTCCCACCTGGCAGATGGGAGCCTGGTCTTCGGCTCCGAGATCAAAGCAATCGCCGCGAGTGGACTCGTCGAGGTGGCGCTTAACCACCACGCCCTGCCGGACTATCTGGCTAACCACGCTACCTCCGGGGAGGAGACTCTCTTTTCTGGGATAAAAAGGTTGCTTCCCGGGCACATCCTGACCTGGCAGGATGGGCAAGTGAGGGTGGAGAGATACTGGCGTCTGTCGTTCGAGAAGCAGGAACGCCCTCGTGGGGAGGAGGAGCTGATCGAGGAGTTTTCCGAGCGGTTCCGGGAGTCCGTCAGACTTCGACTGATGTCCGACGTCCCACTCGGGGCGTTCCTTTCGGGGGGAATTGATTCCACCGCCATCACCGCCATGATGAGTGAGATGGTTGACGAACCAATCCGGACTTTCTCCGTGGCCTTCGCAGAGAGGGAAGCCAACGAACTGGAGTTCGCCCGAATAGTTTCAAAGGCCTATGGAACCAGGCACCGGGAGGTAGTGGTGTCCCCCGATAGGTTCTTTTCAATAATGCCCCGAATGGTTTGGCATGAAGACGAACCCATCGCCCATCCATCGAGTATCGCCTTATACGAAGTGGCCGCACTTTCCGCGGAGGACGTGAAGGTGGTTCTTACGGGGGAGGGAAGTGATGAGCTCCTTGCTGGCTATGCCCGCTACTGGAAGACTCTGGCAAACCTTCGCTTCGGGCGGTTGTACAATAAGCTGACTCCCCCGCCCCTCCGAAGTCGCATTCAGCAAGGCGTCGGATGGTTGGCCCGCCATTCGGCGTTTGGAAGGAAACTCCGCAGGACACCTTTGGCGATGACTTGCGACCTCAGGAGTCTCTATCTCGAGAATTTCTCGGTCTTCTCCTCCAGCAGGCAGGACAGGTTGTTCACCGAACAGACAAGCGAACTTCTGGGCCCCTCAGATCCCTATAGGACCCTCCAGGCCTTGATGGACGAGAGCCCGGCTTCCGATCTCCTCGATATTCTCCTGTCCGTCGACCTCCAGGCCTATCTGGTGGAATTGCTGATGAAGCAGGACCAGATGAGCATGGCTGCGTCAATCGAGAGCAGGGTGCCTTTTCTCGACCATGAGCTCGTGGAATTTGCCGGCTCACTTCCCATCGGCATGAAGATCAAGGGCAGGACGACCAAGTACATCCTTCGAAAAAGCATGGAAGGACGGCTCCCTCCAGCCATATTGAAGCGTCCCAAGGCCGGTTTTCCAGTGCCGATATCCAAGTGGTTCAGGGGACGATATTCCGGCGTGGTTGAGGAGTTTGTTTTGAGCGAAAGAGCGAGGTCCCGCGGCCTCTTCGATCCCGAGGAGTTAAAGAGGCTGTGTGCAGAACACAGCACCGGTGGTGATGATCATGGTCAGAGGCTATGGTCTCTCATCAACCTGGAGGTTTGGCATCGAATCAACGTTGACGCGGAACCCATCGAGGCTATCGGCGGGCTTGTGTCCAGGGTATGCGGGTGAGCGAATTGCGGATCCTTTGGCTCAAGACCGAGTTCCTCCATCCTGTGGACAAGGGTGGGAAGATCCGCTCTTTCCACATTCTCCGCGGCCTCCGGGATAGCAACCATGTGACCTATCTCACCCTCGACGACGGCGCGGCTCCGAACGACGCGTTGGAAAGGGCACAGGAATACTGTCAGGTTGTGGAGCCGGTACCCTTCAGGACGGCGCGAAAGGGGTCGTTTCGGTTCTACCTCGATTTGGCGCGAAGCCTCCTGTCCCCGCTGCCCTATGCGGTTTTCCGATGGAGGTCCTCGGCCTTTCAGCAAAGGATCCGAGAGTTGGTCGGGGAAGGAAATATCGACCTTCTCGTCTGTGACTTCCTTGCTCCGAGTTCAAATGTCCCCGAGGGCCTATCGATCCCAACGGTTCTTTTTCAGCATAATGTCGAAGCCCTGATCTGGCGCCGGCATGCCGAAGTCGCCAGGTCTTGGGTGCGAAGGAAGTTCATGCAGGTTCAAGCGCGAAGGATGGCACGATTCGAGCAGAAGGAGTGCCGTCGCTACGACTTGGTCCTGGCAGTGTCGGATGCCGACGAAAGGACCATCCGGGACGAGTATGATG
>JABDNZ010000132.1 GCA_013043565.1 Gemmatimonadota bacterium
TCTCCGGCTCGGTGTCCAGGATTTCGAACACCCGGTGGGCAGAGGTGGTGGCCCTCTGTACCGTCCTGGCCATCTGCCCAATGACCTCCATGGGCCAGATGAACATGCCGGTATAGAGCAGGAACGAGACGAACGTCCCTGCCGTCAGCGTGACCCCATCGGGATCCGTCCCCAGTAGGCGCGGTATGGCGAAGGCCCACACCACGACGGTGGTCCCATGGACCGCGAACATCAGGATCGGCCAGAACGTGGTCCACGAGTGGTGGATCCGGTTGTATTCATTTGTCACGTCGACGTTGCGCTCGTTGAAACGCCCCGTTTCCCGCTCCTCCTGGTTGAAGGCCTTCACCACCCGCATGCCGGGGATGGTGTCCGAGAGCACGTCCGTCACTCGCGACCACTTCCGCCACGCACGGATGAAGAACCGGTTCATATGTTCGCCGTGCCGAAAGATTGCCCATATGAAGGCAGGCACCGGCACGACCATTATCAGGCCCAACCGCCAATCGAGGCTGAGCAACACCACACTCAGCCCGATGAGCATGGCTCCCGACAGGGACACATCGACGATCCCGAAGGCCAGGAAGTCCCAGAGCCGATCGGTATCCGAGCTCACCCGCGTGATGAGGCTTCCAGTCTTCTTCCGAGAGAAGAATCCCAGAGAGAGCCGCTGCAGGTGCTCGTACAGCTCGGTCCTCAAGTCTCGGGCGACCCACTCCCCGAGCACCGCCATGTGGCGCAGGCGTACTACTGCCGAGGCCTGGCGGATCAGGAAAACCACGGCCATCGCCGTCACGGCGATCCATGCGATAAGGCCCCCGCGTCCGGTTGACATTTCACCCTCCTGAACCGGCCTCACGACAGAGTCGATGAGGTACCCGGCTAGGTAGGGCGGTACCAAGCTCACCAACGTGATGAGCATGGCCGCGGCGAACCCCATGGCCACCTTCTTCTTGTACCGGCGCAGGTATCCCAGCAGGCGGAAGAGCACCGCCGCCTGATTTCCAGCCACCAGGGCTTGGGCTTCCCGAATGGGGGCCGCAACACTCCTTGCGTACTCTTCGTCGCCGTCGGCCTCGGGCACGGTTCGCCCTTCCAGCTCTTGCTCGAGAACGAAGCGCACGTTCTCCACCGCCCGACGCTGCCGGTGAGTATACCGAACCACCGCCAGGGCCGGTTCGTCCGGCGCCCCTATGAGGGTCAAGGTGCTTCCGGAAAGCCCCGGAGTCTCCAGGATCCCCCTGACGCTTTTTCGGGAGATCGACTGAACCGACCAACCGTCCCCTTCTCGGCGTGCCAGGGCGACCTCGGTCTCACCAAGGCCCAACCAGACCTCGGCCAACCGCATCCCGGGATCCAGGTCCGTGAGTGCATACAGCTGTACCGGCCGTCCGCCCCAGGCGGCCTCGATGGCGTTTCGAACTTCCGAAGGCATCCTGTCCGGTTGATCCGTGTACTTGCTGATGATCCTCTGATCCATCGTCTTGTTCATGATTCTCTCACTGCGTATCACGCTTCGGGCGGGCCTCCGACCCGCGTTTGGAACCGTTGTCAGGCTCGGCGACTGACCTGAAAAGCGGCTCTGGCGTGCCCATATTTGGGCAAACAAAAATCCGGCTTCCGCGTGGCGCCTGGTCGCCAAAGGCGCCTTAGGCGGCGGAAGTCCGGATACAAAACCTCTACTGTACTTTTAGTTAGTTCAGGTATCCGCCTCCCGCCAATCGGTGATCGGCGCTTGGACCCACCGGCTGCACAGGTACGAAACGCGCACCCGCACCACGGCCTTGGCCATCGGATCGATGGCAGGGCCGAAGCCGCAGGTTCTGTGATCCACGTATCGCATCGTTCAACGGGTCCTTGAAAGGATTCCTGTTTCGAGGCGCCCCGCTCCAGGCGGGAGCGCGAAGTGCAAGACCCTTCTGCAGAAAGTGATTGCAGAAACGCCGTGTGCAACGTCCAGGGTACATACGGCCGAAGCCGAGATCAAGTTTCTTTTTTCTTGACCGGGTTCTCGAGCGAGGCCCATGTTTTGCCCACGGTCCGCTGGCTGGCCGGCGGACCGGGATCTGGAGTTTTTCCAACAGGAATGATGACATGGGCGAACCGTTCTCCTTTGATCGCCTCAAGAAACGCAAGCTGGTGCAATGGGGACTGGCCTACCTGGCTGC
The DNA here is from genome assembly GCA_013043565.1 of Gemmatimonadota bacterium. Taxonomy (GTDB): domain Bacteria; phylum Gemmatimonadota; class Gemmatimonadetes; order Longimicrobiales; family Gaopeijiaceae; genus JABDNZ01. The sequence continues at coordinate 2,169 of JABDNZ010000132.1, forward strand.
GGCCTGGGCGATTCTCGAGGTGGCGGGTTATGTGGGTGACCAGTTCGGTTGGTCGACTCTGGTCGGGCAGGTTCTCACGATCGTTGCGGCCGCCGGTTTTTTTGTCTTCCTTGTTCTGGCCAGGTACCACGGCGAGAAGGGGCGTCAGAAAGTCACGGGGCCCGAAGTGGCTTTGCTGACCACGATCGTGGTCCTCGCTGGATTGGCCCTCTCCATGTTGGACACTCCGGAAGAGTCCGCGCTGGCTGAACGGGAAGCCGGGTATGTTTTGCCAACGGTGCCCGACGATCGCCCTTCGGTGGCTGTCCTTCCCTTTGGAAACCTGAGTGTCGTCCAGGAGGATGCGTATCTCGCCGGCGGGATCCACGAGGAGGTCATAGCCCAGTTGGCGAAGATCGGGGGGCTGAAGGTGGTCTCGCGCACCTCGGTCATGGCTTACCAGGAGACGAACCAGAATGTCCGACAGATAGCGGCGGCACTGGGTGTAGGCACGGTCCTCGAGGGGACCGTTCAGAAGGTCCTCGATCGAGTACGTGTCACCGCCTCCCTGATCCGCGCCGAGACCGACGAGGATCTCTGGTCCGGGAGTTTTGATCAAGAAATCACGCTGGAAAACCTTCTGGACATTCAGGCCGAAGTAGCTCGCCAAATCGCCGGGGCCCTCGAGACCGAGCTGACCGCGGAGGAACATGCCCTGGTGGGGGCGAAGCACACGGCGGACCTGGATGCGTATGACGCTTACCTCAGGGGGCGGTACTCTCAGCACCTCCCCCACTACACTGAGGAAGATGTAGTGAGGGCCTCCATGGAGTTCCAGCGGGCGGTTGACCTGGATCCCACTTTCGCCCTGGCTTGGATGGAGCTGGCGAATGCCCACGCCCAGCAGGTGTTCTTCTGGACCGATACCTCCCGGGAGCGGAAGGAGATGGCGAGGGCTGCCGCTGAAAACGCCATAGACCTGGACTCCCCTGCGCCTGAGGTTCGGCTGGCCTTGGGCCTCTATTACCTCTGGCTCAACCGGGAAGGAGACCGGGCCCTGGAAGAGATCGACCGGGCCGAAGAAGGACTCCCCAACGATCCGGCCGTATATGAAGCCAGGGCGCAGGTATTCGAGCTTCAGGGCCGGTTCGAAGATGCCATTGCCGAACATCAGAAGGCCCTGAATCTGAGCCCGGGGGATGCAGCCGTTTTGACGTCCATCTCCTGGGATCTCTGGACGATCCGGCAATACGGTGCAGCCGAGGACTACGGACAGCAGGCCATCAACCAGGCCCCGGACCAGATGTGGCCAAACCTCATGAAAGCCCTTGCCATATGGAGCGCCCGGGGGCCCACCGAGGAATCGTCCCGCCTCATCGAAGGCCTCCCCCACTCCCTGGACTGGGTCATATGGGCCCGTTTTTGGCAACGGGTCATGGAGCGCCGATACGAGGATGCGTTGACTGCCCTTTCCGATCCCGATTTCGACTGGGTGCTGGTGAAAATGTGGGCGATGCCGAAGGCTCTCTTTGAAGCCTTCGCCTACCAAGCCTTGGGCCGAACGGAGGAAGCCGGGGCGAGCTTCGACGACGCCAGGGCGCTGTTGGAAATGGAAGTTTCGGCCGATCCTGATGATCCACGCTATCGGAGCTCACTGGCACTGGCCTACGCAGGCCTGGGTCGGAATGAAGAGGCCGTCCTGGAAGGAGAGAGGGCGGTAGCTCTCCTGCCGATTTCAGAAGACGCATACTACGGTCTGCCGTTCCTATGGGATCTGGCGGCGGTCCACGCCATGGTGGGGAATCATGCGGAAGCTCTCGACGGGATCGAGCACCTTCTCGCCATTCCATCCTGGCTTTCCCCCGCCTGGTTGGAGCACGACTTCAGGTTTGATCCGCTCCGAGGTGAGGAACGCTTTCAGGCTTTTTTGACACGGGCTCCGTAGTCGGAGTTTTTTGAAGCCCGACCTAGTCCGAACCTCCCGCCTGATCCGGGGCTGGAGCCACTTCCTCCACTACCCTCACGATTCTCTGCCCCCAGAACTCCTGACCGAACATGTCCAGGGCCCGGACCGTGACCAGGTGGCCGCCGACAGGAAGATCCGCCGGGAGTCGGCCTTCCCAGATGTGAGTCGCCACGGAGGCTCCCTGGCCGCTCTCTCTTTCGGTCACCCTGGCATAAAGGGGATCGACCTGGGGTGCGAATTCCAGGGGGATCCATTCCCCCGAGGCCCCCACCCGCATGGCCAGCTCGGACCGGTCGTTTCCGCCAAAGAAGTTCACCAGAACCGGGGTTTCTCCCAGCTCCGCCAGGGCTACCTCGTCTGGTGCCTGGACCTGCATCTGGTAGTCTGCCGGCTTCCGGGCGGCTTTGTACCGAAAGGAGTATCCATCAAGGTCGAAGCTCACTACGAAATAGCCGTTGGGCGTGCCGTCGGATCCGGTTGCGTGAGGGATGTCGGTCTCGTCACGGGCGCCGCCCCACCAGCGGCCGCAGGTGGCGCCGGCGACGATATGGTGGTGGGCGTTCGGTCCGGGCCATCCGTACTCTTCGGTGATGAATCCTTGGGAAATGGTGTGAGAGTGGGCGCTGAAGGAGAGGGTTTTGGGATATGCCTCCAGCAACTGATATAACCGTGCGAAGTCCGCGTTCTGTTCGGCCGGCGTAAGCGGAATATGCATGGATAGGACCACCTGAGTCTCGGACGGGACGTGGGCCAGGTCTGCTTCGATCCATGCGAGTTGCTGTTCACCCAGGCCCGCCACATACCGGGTTCCCTGCTCGGGAAAGATGACGTCCCCCAGCACGATGAAATGCACCGGTCCATAGTCGAATGAGTAGAACCGGGGGCCATAGACCGTGCGCCACGTCTCGTAATGCTGAAAGGTATCGAGGCCGTCGTAGTTGGCGTCGTGGTTCCCGGCGACGTTGTGGAAGGGGATCCCGACCCTCCCGGTGGCATCGTTGTATGGGCCGTACGTTTCCTTGTTATCGAAGCTGATGTCACCCAGGACCACCGCAAACGCAGCTGACGTTCCGACCAGCTCCTCCAAAACGTCATGAGTGAGGTAATCCACCTCCTCCACATTCCTGGGCTGAGGGTCCCCGAGGAACAATGCCTCGAACCGGTCGGGCTCATCCTGCTCGGTAAGCGGGAAGTCGATGGATTCCGGAAGGGGGCCGGTGGGTTGGACGACGGGGCCCTCAAGTGGCAGGGCCGGGGCGTTCTTATGTATGTGGTAGAAGAGAGGAAGGTTGTCGTCGGACAGGGCGGTTCGGTAGCCCCGGGGTTTTACGACGAAGTAGATGGCTTCTTCATGCTTCGGGAGTACCCAGCGTCCCCTTCGGTCCGTGACCGTCACCGTCCGCTGGTCGGACACCCGGACCCCATCAATTCCAGACTCCCCCTCGTCGCGGACGCCGTTCTGATTCAGGTCGTTGAACACGATCCCCTGGGCCACGTCTCCGCTCCCGTACCCCGGAGGCGGCTCATCACCCTCGGGCGAACAGGCCGAGGAAAAGAGTAACGGAATTGCTGCAGCTCCAAGAATCACCAGTGTCTTTTTCGAGGGAATCAAAGCTCGCTCCTCTCCTCCCGTTTGGGACACCCCTCCCGCACCCTCGTATCAGCGAGGTGCACGATCTTCCACCCCTCGTCCGTCAGGGCAAGGTGGAAGGCATCCACCCCGCAATGTCGGAATTCCCCTCCGACGAAGAGGTCGTACTCGGTCCACACGGAGGCCAGAGGGCCCGAGACCTGGACCACCGGATCGTAGAATCGCTCGTCGATCTCAGGGCCAGTGGAAGAGGAGATGGACTCAATCCACCCGTCCGGAGGATTCATCGTCACGCGGTAGCTCCCCTCGCTGATCCCCGTACCTGACATCAGAGCGTCGGGGTGGAAGAGGGACCTCAAGAGGTTGGCGTCCCGGGTACGCATGCCTTCGAAAAGGTTGACGACCGTCGCCAATACCTCCTCCGCGGACGTCTTTTTCGGAACCTGCAGTGGAGATGATCCCGTTATGAGAGTTGCTAAGAATAAAAGACAGACCGTTTTACCCATGATGAGTTCCCGATGAATGGGGGGTATACGGCGAGCGATGTTTCCTATCTGAAATCGTCGACGAAAAAAGCCCAATTGTCTGCGTTCCTCTTGGCATTTGCGGGGGTGCCGGCCTTGTTCAGGCAGTTTTGGGCGCCATAGGCTGGGGCGACGTCGTCCGTATTCAATACCAGGTGGGTCAACTCATGCACCACAGTGTGGAATTTGCTCACACCCGGTGTGTTTCCGGGCCGGAAGAGGGGCCTCCCGTTCCACGCAACATCAAGGCGGATATTGAAGTCCTGGCCCTGGGCTTTTGTCATTTCCGTGTACTTGTCCCACCCCTGGGCAGGCCTTCGGGCTGCGGCCGTGGTTCGAGGGTCTCTCCCCCTCCAGTGGGTTCCATGCACTTCGATCCGCTTGGTGTTGAGAATGCTGGCGACTTTGTTGAGGTCCCGGCTTAGGGACGCCATCCATGGCTGGTTTTGGTCGCCGAACCACTTCTGGCTTTCGGCTCGCCCCCGTCCCCGCCGGATCTGGTTTGAAGCGCCACGGAGGGTTCTTATGATTTCCGGCTCCAACCGTCGAAGGATCTGTTGGTCCGTTGGTCCTAGTCCCACTGCCACCAAACCCATGATGTCTCCTTTCCCTTAGCCAAATCCGGAAAATGGGTCGCCGGTCTGCTGTTCTGACTCCGAGGTTGCGGCCTTTATTCCCAACCCCTTCCGACTGAGGCGCCGGATGGGGAAGGGCGATAGGGGAGGATACTCCCTCCGATTCGAAGGATGTTCCGATAGATCCAGCTCGGGTCCCTCCCGCTCATTGCATAGCAATCCGGTCAAAATTACGGCCCCCGGCCTCCGGAACCAACTGCATCGTTTCAGCCGCGGGGTTCGGTGTAGGGAAATTTCGGTGGCACCGGCCTTTCCTGGACATTATTGTTCTCTATACCGCCCTTGGCATCGATCTGTCCGCTTTCTTCCCGACCCGGGAGGCTCGGTTTTGACACCGGCGGGTGCCGCCCTGTCAGCGGGATGAGGCGTATTCCTCGATTGCCTCGGGACAATCCGTTCTTGGCCGCCATGGGGCGCTCCCTATCTAGGGGGGCGTTTTCGAACCGGCTTCAGCTGGGGTGGCCCCGCCGAGTGAGATCCATGAGTCTCGAGCGCCTCTTTCAGCGAGCCATGTGCCGGTGCCCCGGCGGTTTCTGCCGGGCCTTTCTCCTAACGTCTTTCATCGCCTTGGTGGGGTGTGTGGATCACTCCTTGGACGTTGACGGGACCTATTCGGCCTACTTGTCCATGGGGGCTGTTTTCCCGGAGCAGACCAGTCACCAACTCAGCCTGGTGGATGCCTGGAGGGTCCAAGTCCTTCGGCCTGGCGAGGGGGTCATCGCCGAGGATGCCGGGTCCGTTGGCCCCGAGCAGGAAACGGTAACGGTGGAGTTGTCGGTCACTCTGGAGGGGCCCTGCGAGCTGTTGACGATCTTAATCGAACTCTCATCGAGCGGAGAGGTGTGGTTCCGGAGTGAGAGAGTTGAGGAAGTCTGTGCCGGAAGCAATAATGGGGTTCAAGCTCAAGAGCTTGCCTGGGTTGGGCCTGTTCTCGGGTTATCCCAGACCGGTTTTGCTTTCACTCTGGAGGAGGGTGGGGACCCTCTGACGCAAACCCTTACGGTTACCAACCAGGGTGGAGGCACGCTCAACTGGACTGCGTCCGAAGATCGGTGGTGGCTGGACCTGACTCCGAGCTCGGGGGCTCTGGGTGGGGGGCAGTCAGAGGCCATTTCGGTCAGGGTGTCCGACATCGATCTCTCAGGGGGTCAGTACCAGGGCGTCATTTCGGTGTCCGACCCGAATGCTCGCAACTCTCCCAGTACGGCCTCGGTGACTCTGAACTATGTCCAATTGCCCCGGATTGGACTTTCGGGGACCACCCTTTCCTTCACAGCCGATGAGCTTTTGGACCCGGACCCGCAGACCCTCACCATCACCAACGTCGGGGCGGGCACTCTCCAGTGGACTGCGGATGAGGAGGTGGACTGGTTGGATATCGCTCCCCGCTCGGGTTCTCTTGGGTCGGGCCAGTCCCATGATTTGGCGGTCTCGGTGAGCCCCGGCGAACGTCCCGGTGGAACCTACGAAGGCGGCATCATCATCCTCGATCCCGGCGCTGCAAACTCTCCCAGGTCGGTGGCCGTCGCGATGACTGTTATCCCCCGACCCCGCATCGGAATCAATCCTGGCGGGCTCTCTTTTACTACTTTTGACGGCCAGAATCCTACTTCCCAGCTGTTGACTATCAGTAACCAGGGCGGTCAAACGCTGAACTGGAGCGCGGAGTATGAAGAAGACAGCTGGCTGGGGCTGTCCACTGCCTCTGGGTCGCTGGCCAGCGGCCAGTCACAAAACATTACCGTCTTTGCGGGCGTCGGGAGCCTCGGTCCTGGAGCTTACGAAGCCGCCATCGTCTTCAGTGACCCCTGGGCCATCAACTCCCCCCAGACCGTGCCGGTGACCCTCGACATCAGTCAAGGACCCCTGATCGGGCTCTCCGCCTCTACGGCGGCTTTTGGGACCCTCTTCGGTGAGAACCCATTCCCTGGGCAAGTTACGGTGTCGAATGCAGGAGGAGGGGTCCTTGAATGGCAGGCCACCGTCGATGTGGGATGGGTCCAACTCTTGCCCGCTGCCGGAACTCTGGGAACCGTAGGGGGAGTTGGGTTGGCGCAGACCATGACGATTGGAATTAATGCCTTAGGCCTCACCGCAGGTACCCACCAAGGAACTATCACGGTATCGGATCCTGATGCCGAGAACTCACCCCAAACGATTAGGGTCATCCTCCACGTTTCGGCCAGAATCGCTCCGGTCATTTCCAACCTGGGGGTGAACCTGACCACGCTGAATGATCCCACATGCGAGAACCCAGAGGGCCCCGGGTCACGGTTCAAGGCCACCTTCGACTACCTGGACTCGAACGGAGACCTCCCCATATCGGGTGGATCCTTTGTGGGGACCCCTGTTGAAATAACGGCTGGGTTCCCGGATTTCAGCCCCACCACGTTCAACAGAACCGCTACCGTGGTAGGCGACGGGTTCAGCGGCCAGGCCGAGTTCGATCTCTGCGTCTACTTTGGCTTCAACAATGGCGTTAATCTCTGGGTCACACTGGAGGATGAGTGGAACCTGGTGAGCAACCAGCTCTTCAGATTCTTCTCGCGGCCCGAAGGGGCCAATTCACCCCCTCAGGGTGTGGGGAGTCAGGGTTCGTCCGGGATGTCGGCCGGCGGGGGCGTGTTGATCCTGGGCGGTAGTGGAGGTTAGAGGGCCCTACATGGCGATCAAGAATTGGCCGAGTAAAGTCACCTGGGCTCAGTTCAAGAAGGTGGACAAACCTCCGGGTGGTGCCACCACCTTTGCTCACATCGAGGGGGAGTACCGGAACC
>JABDNZ010000137.1 GCA_013043565.1 Gemmatimonadota bacterium
GGCACCCTGGCTTTGGTTGAGAACGAAGGGAATATCCGCCTCTCCACGTCACTCCCCCGGATTCACGTTGCTTTCGTCGGCATTGAGAAGCTCCTGCCCCGGTTGGAGGACCTTTCTGGTTTCCTCCAATTGGTGGCCCGGGCCGCCACTGGCCAGCCGGTCGGTACCTTCGTATCCCTGATCCAGGGGCCCAGAAAGGCTGATGAACCGGACGGACCGGAGGAGGTTCACGTCGTCCTGGTGGACAACGGCCGCAGCCGGTTGTTGGCGGAGGAAAAGGCCTGGGACGCCCTCCGGTGCATCCGCTGCGGGGCCTGTCTCAACGTGTGTCCGGTGTTCCGACAGACCGGCGGACACGCTTATGGATGGGCCTACTCCGGGCCCATCGGATCGATCCTGGCCCCCGGCCTGTTGGGTCTTCGAGCGGCTATGCCCTTGCCGTATGCCTCGACTCTCTGCGGTGCCTGCAACGACGTCTGCCCTGTGGAGATCCCCATAACCGCTCTTCTTCTGCACTGGCGTGACCTGGTCGTCCAGGAGGGGCTGGTCCCAACGGCGGAACGCCTCGCCATGCGTGCTTTTGCCCAGACATCGAGGCGCCCCGGCCTTTTCTCGGCTTCCGGAGGCCTCCTCCGAAGAGTTCCGTTGAACTTGGGAGGTAAGGCACTCCCAGTCCTCAGCGCGTGGACGGAAACCCGTGGCCCGTTGCCTCGGTCGCCCCGTCTGTTCAGGGACCTCTGGAAGGACGGGTTGAAATGAGCGGCTCCAGGGAGAGGATCCTGGGGCGTGTGAAAGAGGCGCTGGCTGGCCGGCCGGCGTCGGAATACCCGGGGGCCTTTCCGGGGGACCCTGCGACGAACCGAGGCGAGTCTGCCTTGGAGGCGGAGGGGGATGATGAGCGGTCCAGGCGCGTGAACCGGTTCCGCGAGATGATGGAGACGGCCGGAGCCGAGGTGAAAACCTTCAACGGCGTGGAAGAGGCCCGTGCTTGGCTAGAGGCCTTCGTCGAGGGCTTCAGTTCGGGGGTGTACGGCCGGACGGTTCCGGAGTCCCTTCGGATCCCGCTGGAGGAACGCGAACCCGCCGCAGCGGAGTTGGGCGTGTCCATGGCCCGATGCGCCGTGGCTGAGACGGGAAGTCTTATCCTCGACGCGCGAGACGGCCGCCGGAGCCAACTCCTGCCACCGACTCAGGTCGTCTGGGTTTGGTCCAGGACAATCCACGGGTCCGCACTCGAGTTCCTGCGAGAGCTGAACACCGAGCCCCTCCCGTCGGCTGTCGGTCTTCATTCAGGCCCCAGCAAGTCGGCCGACATCGGCCAGATCATGGTCCGGGGAATCCACGGACCTGGCCGCCTTATCGCGGGGATCCTGGAGGGACTCCAGGACCCCGGGCCAGCGTAACCGGGCTTGTTTGGCAGCAATCCGGCGCTAGAACCTCACTGCTGCCTGGAGGCCGAAGAGGTTATTCTCGACTTCCTCTTTTCGGGCGCCCTCACCGAAGAAGATGTATTCGGCTTTAAGTGCCACTTTGCTGGTCGGGTAATAGGCGAAGCTCAAGACGACCTCCGACAGGTCTTTGTCCCCTTTTCCGGGATCCCTTCCCAACCGGCTCCCCGGATCCAGATAGTCCAGAGCGCCAATTCGCACCGTCGGTCGGAACTTGTGATCAAAAAGGCGGGAGGCTTGGAAGAAATACCCGCTCATCTCGCCCTGACCGTCCGGGCTGGGGTTCTCGGTCTCCGCGTTCGAGTACTCTCCCCAGAAGTCGGCCAAAGGTGTCCGAACCATGGCGTAACCACCGAACATGGTGAGGTCGTAGTCGCCGTCGTCATCCCAAGCGCCCCTATAGGCAGACCCCCCCACTTCAACCCTATCCTGGAAAACCAGGTTGACCCTACCCCCCATGGCCCGGTCCTCGTTGTTGTCCCGGTACTGACGACTGCCCCGAAGGTTCGACCCGTCCCCCAGGCCGTTGATCGTATAGGCGTCGAATGAAAAGGAGACGTCCTCGCTCAGATCCTTGAACCCATGCAACACCACACCGACATCCTTCCAGGCGCTCACGCCGATCTCTCGGGCGACCTGGGGGCGTGAAATCGTGAAGTTGCTGAGAGGACCGTGGAGCTCGTCGAATCGATTAAAGGGGGTGAGGATTCCACCGATCTTCACGGCCAGATTG
>JABDNZ010000141.1 GCA_013043565.1 Gemmatimonadota bacterium
CGTTAGAATAAGGTTCTGGCCGGAGACGGTTATTTCACCGGCCTCGAATCCTTGGATTACCACGAGATCAAAGACCGCGGAATAAGTTCCGTCGCCGAGTACCGAGAATGCGTAAGAGCCACCCTCCTGTATGACGTCCACGGTTTCCAAGAGGTTTTCGGGGTTCGGGACTTCAAGGACCACAGCATCCCAGACCCCAACCAATGGTTCCAGGGCCCTCGAGGGTGCAGCGATTTCGTCGGAGCACCCAAGGAAGAGTAAGAGAAAAAGCCCGGAAAACCTGAGAAAATACCTTCCAGGGACGAAGGCCATGATCCCCTCGGCGCTGTAGAAACGGAATCGGTTCAATGCTGACGGAGGCAAACCGTACCCGAATCTCCCCTGCTCGAGTGGGGTCGTCAAGGTGTTTTCGGGTTTCCGCCCCTCCCGCCGAAGCGTATATTCGGCCCCTTCCCGGATGCCGGGGTTCAAACCAAGTCTCGAGAGGATATGTCCCGGGTCATTGCCATCGCTAACCAGAAAGGTGGGGTCGGAAAAACGACCACTGCCATCAATCTCGGCGCCTCTCTGGCCGTAGCCGAGCGGCGCACCCTTGTCGTGGATACGGACCCCCAGGCCAATGCATCGAGCGGGCTTGGACTGGACCGAAAGCCTGATACACCAAATATTTACGACGTTCTGGTCGGGGCGAAGGAACTGTCTGCGGTGGTCCACCGTGGGATTCACTTTCCACTCTTGGATCTGGTTCCTTCAACCCGTGATCTGGTAGGGGCCGAGATCGAGATGGTGAGCATGATCTCTCGGGAGACGGTTCTCCGGAGGGCCCTCGAGCCGGTGCGAGGGTCCTATGATTACGTTCTGATCGACTGCCCTCCGTCTCTTGGGCTTTTGACCTTGAACACACTGACGGCGGCGGACTCGGTGCTCATTCCCATCCAATGTGAGTTTTACGCCTTGGAGGGTTTGAGCCAGCTCCTCAATACCATTCGCCTGGTTCAACGAGCCCTGAATCCCGGCCTGAAGATCGAGGGGGTCCTCCTGACCATGTTTGATCAGCGACTGAACCTCTCCAATCAGGTTGCACGGGATGCTCGGGAGTACTTCGGCTCGAAAGTCTTCCGCACGGTCATCCCCAGGAATGTCCGACTGGCAGAAGCCCCCAGCTTCGGAGAGCCGATCATCCACTACGATGTCCTGTCGAAGGGGGCCCAGAGTTATTTGGCCCTGGCCAAGGAGCTTCTCCAGGAGGAAAGTAAAGTGTCCCAGAGGTCCGAGACCGGTGTGCCTCGGACGGAGGCTGAAGAATGAACCGCGGAAAGAAGGAGCGCCTGGGGCGGGGTTTAGAGGCCCTCCTTGGGGATTTCATGGAGGAGGGGGTTCCGCCCGATGCGGGGGAGGTCAAGCTACTGCCCGTTGGGGAGATCCGTCCGAATCCATTTCAGCCCCGGCAGGAGTTTTCCCCAGAAGACCTGGGCGAACTCGCTAAGTCTATTGATGCCAATGGTTTACTACAACCACTTCTCGTTCGCCCCCGGCCTGGAGAGGGTGCGGAATGGGAATTGGTGGCGGGGGAGCGCAGGCTCCGGGCCGTGGTTCAGTTGGGATGGTCGGAGGTTCCGGCTTGGATACGGGACGTGGACGATCAGACACTCCTTGTGTTGGCCCTGGTGGAGAACCTACAACGGGAATCCCTGGGTGCCCTGGAAGAGGCCGAGGGTTACAGGGTACTCTCGGAGTCTTTCGGCCTCACCCAGGGGGAAATCGCTGAGGCGGTTGGAAAGAACCGATCTACCGTTGCGAACACTCTGCGACTCCTCAACCTGCCCCCGTCGGTTCGGAGGCTTTTGACCAGCGGCGTTCTTTCCGCCGGCCATGTCCGTCCGCTGGTGGCTCTGGAAGACCCCATTCGCGCCGGTGACATCGCCAAGAAGGCGGCGAGGGAGGGTTGGTCGGTGCGGCAAGTCGAAGAAGAAGCAAAGGCGAAAAGGCCGAAGAAGAACAAGGCTTCATCCACGGCAAGCCCCCCCGGTGACCCGTTGTTTTTGGCTCTCCAGGAGGAACTTCGGAGGGTGCTGGGAACCCGGGTGAAGTTGAGAAAGGGCAGGAAAGGGAAAGGGGTAATCGAGGTGCCGTTCCTGGGCCCGGAGGACTTCGAAAGGATCTTTGCCCTCCTTGCCGGCAGAGAAGCCTCGGAGGTCTTGGAGTAACCCCATGACGCGAAAGGCCCGCGGTCTCACCGTTGTGTTCGTACCCGATGAGGGGGGGGAAAGCAGGACACTTCGATTCTCCCCCCGGGGATTGAGGTTGTCCCTGATCCTGGGCGGTTTTACCCTGGTTCTCGGAGCGGGGATGTTCGTCAGTTGGTGGTTTTTCGCGCTGCACACTGCCAGGAGCTGGAACCTCCAGGCCCGAGTCGACTCTCTCGAGGCCGAGCGTGTTCAGGTCATAGCCCTGGCTGAGGAGCTCGCTAAGGTCGAGGAGGAGTACGAGCGTATTCGGCTTTTGTTCGGTCCTTCCGAGACACCGGTGGCGCCGGACCTGTGGTTGCCTCCCTCTGGTCTTCCGGGGAGCCGGTCCGGGGGTCTGGGACCTGAATCCGAGGACGACCTTCCCACCAGCTGGCCCCTGACCCAATCTGGGTTCATCACCCAACCCCTGATAGCGCAGGACGCGGGGGATCACCCAGGTCTGGACATCGCGATCCCAACGGATTCCTATATCCGCGCGGCAGGTTCAGGACGGGTCGTGAGGGTGGGAGAAGATCCCCTCTACGGGCTTTTTGTGGTCCTGGAGCATGGGGAGGGATACCAGACCGTTTATGCCCACGCCTCCCTGATCCTGGTGAACCGTGGGCAAAGTGTCAGGAGGGAAGAGGTCATAGCGCTGACTGGGTCCACGGGACAATCAACCGCCCCGCACTTACATTTTGAGATCTTGCTGGACGGGCTTCCCCTGGACCCTCTCTCCATGGTGGAGCAACCCAGCTGACCAGACGTAAGGCGGCGGCCCATCCGGAGCTTTGAGGGTCGGCTGTTTTCAAGAGGGAGAAGGAAAATGTCCAGAGACCGAGGGGTACGGGCGAGCCCGCCGGAGCAGGTGATTTCCATTATTGGGCCGGGCATGAAGGTCGTCGGTGATTGTGACGCCGACGGGGCCATTCGGGTAGAGGGAACGGTCCAGGGCAACATCAGGGCCGGAAAGGCGGTTGTCGTGGGGAAAGACGGCGTGGTAGAGGGGGACATCTTCACCCAAGACGCCGTAATAGCCGGAAATGTGAAAGGGGTCATCCGGGCCGAATCCAGGCTCGAGGTCCAGGCAACGAGCCGCCTGGAAGGGGAGGTCATCGCAACCCGCTTCCAACTGGAGGAAGGGGCAATGCTGAATGGAACCGTCCAGATGGGGAAGGACGCCGAATCGCCCACTGCTCGGCCAGGGTCCAAACCTGAGGATGCCACCCCGGATAGCTGAGGGCAGCTTTTCCACAGGTGTTGACAATCCACGGCATCCTGTAACCCATGTATTCACATAGACCTACCTGCTGCGCCAACCCCGTGGTCAATCGCGACCGGGGTTTTCCACAACTCCCGGTGGGCCGGCATTCGGCACCCGCCCACCCGTCGTTTTCCCAGATGGCCAGGGAGGTGCATTGAGATGGCCAAACTAGAACAGATCCTCTATTTCCTCGAGGAAACCTTCCAGACCTCTGCTTTCCCGGACTACCCTGACGCTTTGAACGGTTTGCAGGTTGACGGTCCAGCGGAGGTGGCGGTTCTGGGGGCGGCGGTCGACGCGAGTGAACAGACGATTTCTGCCGCCGTTGAACAAGGAGTGGACCTGCTTCTGGTTCATCACGGGCTCTTCTGGGACGGACCGGGGGCCATAACCGGGCCGAGATTCCGTAAAGTGGCGGCCCTGGTCCATGGAGGCACCGGTTTGTTTGCCCTTCATCTTCCCTTGGATGCCCACCCGGAGCTGGGGAACAACGTCCTGCTCATGGACCGGTTGGGGTTGGCTCCCCAAGGGCGCTTCGGGTACTTCAAGGAGGAGGAAATCGGTTGGTGGGCGGAGACGGAGTTCCACCGCGATGACCTCCTGACTCGTTTGCGGGAGGTCGTGGGAGGTGAGTGTCGGCTCATCCCGGGCGGAGGGGCTCAAACGAGGAGGGTGGGGGTGGTGACGGGAGGGGGGGCGTCTGTGCTTCGAGAGGCGGCTGCTCGGGGCCTGGACACCTTGGTCACAGGAGAGGCCCCCCACCACGCCTACCACGAGAGCCTGGAGTTCGGGGTGAACCTCCTTTTAGGCGGTCACTACGCGACGGAGACTTTTGGGGTGAAGGCGCTGGGCGCCCGCCTGGCAAAAGACTTCGGCCTGGATTGGAAGTTCTTGGACTTTCCCACTGGCCTGTGATCCCGGCAGTTAACCGAGCCCTTTAGCGGGTTGTAGATAGGCGGGGGTGGCGCCATCTTCCGGACCGTGCATCTGATTTATCCAAGGAAGCTCTCATGTTTCTTCGCCAACTTGCGGCTGCAGCCCTCTTATTGGCCCTCCTATCCCCAAACGGGGGCGCGGGTGCTCAAGGGATCCCGGATCCCATGTCTCATTTCGGGTTCGAGATCGGCGCCGACAGGAAACTGGCCAACTGGGACCAGCTCACCACCTACTATGAACGGGTCGCCCAGGCTAGCCCCCGGGTTCGGCTGGATACCCTTGGGTCCACGACTCTCGGTCGTCCCTTCATCATGCTCACCATCACCAGCGCCTCGAACCAGGCTCGCCTCGAGGAGCTCAAGGAGATCCAGCTGAAGCTAGCCGATCCCCGGGGGGTTGAGAGCGGAGCAGAGTTGGGCCGTTTGTTGGCTCAGGGAAGGACCGTGGTGCTGGTCACTCATGGGATCCACGCCACCGAGGTGGGAGGACCCCAGATGGCTGCCCGCCTGATTCACCGGATGGCCTCTTCGGACGACGAGGAGGTCAGGGAGATTCTGGATAACGTGATCTTCCTGGACATTCCGTCCCTGAACCCCGATGGACTCCAGTGGATCGTGGATTGGTACAACCAGTGGGTCGGGACCGAGTACGAAGCTGCCCCCCTTCCCTGGCTTTACCATCCGTATACGGGTCACGACAACAACCGGGATTGGTATGCGTTTACCCAGGTCGAGACGCAACTCACGGTTCGAGAAGCCCATAATACGTGGCATCCCCAGATCGTCCACGACATTCACCAGACCGGTTCCAACGGTGCGAGGATCTTCTTTCCTCCGTTCATCGATCCGTTTGAACAGAACATCGATCCAGCCCTCATCTCGGGGATCAATCAGCTCGGTTCCTATATGGCCGCTGAGCTGGCGGCGAAGGGGATGCCGGGTGTGGTGATTCACAACCGGTATGACGGGTTCACGCCGGCCCGGGCATACCAGCACTACCATGGAGGGGTCCGCATTCTGAGTGAGACCGCTTCGGCTCGGATCGCCACGCCTGTTACGGTCGACTGGGCGGACCTCAGGGGGGGCCGTGGCCTGGACGCCACCGTTCCCACCTGGAATTTCCCCTGGCCTTGGGAGGGGGGGGGATGGGGGCTGCCGGACATCGTCGACTACATGGAGGCTGGGGTGGTGGCTTTGTTGAACAACGCTGCCCGAAATCGC
>JABDNZ010000144.1 GCA_013043565.1 Gemmatimonadota bacterium
GGTGGGGGATGGGGGGGAGGGCAAGGGAGGTGGGCTGTAGGGGCGCGTCAAACCGTCCTTTGGGGCCGGCTTAGCGAAAGGCTTCGCTGAGCCCTGCCGCTAACGGTCACTCCGAGAAAAACGCCCGTCGGTGCCAGCTGGCGCCGGCGGGCTTTTCCCATTGGCCCGCCTCCAGCTCTGAAAGCCGCGTGATGGAGTTGTCGAACACCGGTGTCTCCAGCGTGAGCTCCCCGGCATCAACCAGGGCTTTGAACTCGCCCCGGCTCACCCTCCGAATCTCCTCCCCTTCCCTGTACAGAACCGGCCCCTTGTCGACGAAAGTCAGACCGAGGTCCTCCCCCACCTCTTTAAGGACCCGGGTCATGGCATCGATGGAACAGCCCGACGGTGGCTCGGAGGCTTCGTCCACCGCCACCAGCAAAAACCTTCCATACCGCCAATCCCGAGCGCAGGTGAGTGGCACGCCATGGGCAGCCCAGTCTTTCAGGAATGCATCGGCACGGGCGAGGAGCTCCTTCTCCTCCTCGGTTGAAAGTGACCGCTCCGCCGGAAAGATCCAAAGGCGAGAGGCCGAGGGAAGATCGGAAAACGGGATCTGAGGCATGGAGTGTCCTTGAACTCGAGCTCTGGAAGCGGGGTTCGGGCGAAACTTCGTTTGGGTTCGGGCGAGACTTCGTTTGGGATTAGCCGTCCAAAAAAAAGAGGGCTCGCGGCAAGAAGCGCCGAGACCATGATACTCCTGGGCCGTCACTGAGATCCCAGCCGGAGGTGGCCCGACGGACGTCCCGGGGAAGGCCCCCGGGGGTCTTCGGAAATGCTGCAGGTCCTCCCTCGCGCTCAGTCCAGCATTTCCTCGACCGCTCCACCCGTGACCCCGGGCTCCGGGGGAGCTTTATCCAGGAGGATCGAGACCCATTTCAGGTCGGCCGTGTTCTCCATCATGATCTTCACGACCATGGTAAGGGGCACGGCCAGGAGGGCTCCAACGGGCCCCCACACCCATCCCCAGAAGATCAGCGAGAGGATGACGACAAGGGTCGAAAGGCCAAGGCGCCGTCCCAGCAGGTTTGGCTCGATCAGGTTCCCGAACCCGAGGTTCACCAGGACGTATCCCACGCCGACGAGCAGAGCATGACCCGGGCCCACCTGAATGAGGCCCAACAGCATGGCCGGTACGGAGGCGATGATGGACCCGATGGTTGGGACGTAGTTCAGGACAAAGGCCAACAGACCCAGGAGGATCGGGAAGTCCAGATCCAGGACCCAGCACCACGCGCCCAACAGAATCCCCGTGGCCAGGCTGATGAAGGTCTTTATGCCCAGGTACTCCTGGACCTCCGCGACGATCTTCGTCGATCGGCTCGAATGGCCCTGCTCCCGGCCCAGGATGGCCCGGAACTTCGCCGGGAAGACCGTGGCTTCGGCGAGAATGAAGATCAGCACGAGGAAGACCAGGAACGCGCTCGATGCGAAGGAGAAGGCGGTGGCCAGCGTGTTACCTGCAAAGGAAAAAAGCTGGCCCGGGTCCAGAATGTCCGGGTTGAGGTATTCCGCGAGGAAGTTCGCCCCTGGGAACGTCGCTTCCTGAAGGGATTGAATCCAACTGGTCCAGATGTCGCTGAGGCGGGTACCGTACCTATCCAGACGGAATTCAAGGTCGTTCAGGGATTGGCTGGCCAGGAGCACGAGGAGACCAAAGAGGGCCAGGTCCACCAACACCGCCAAAAAAACCGCAGGTCCCCGGGGCACCCTCCTCTGCTGGAGCCAGACCACGATGGGGAGAGTCAGGATGGCTAGAAAGAGTGCAAGAGCGAACGGGAGGAGAATCGGAGCCCCCAGTTTCAGTCCCGCCACTACCACTACCACCAAAGCGAGATTGAACAGGAACCGCGTTCCGGCGTTCTGCTCCGCCCGCTCCAGAATCATGGGGTCTCCATCCAAGTCGGAGGAAAAACTTCTACTTTTGAAAGATAACCGGGCCGGCCGATCCTCTGCCATAGCGATTTGGCCGTTTTTGTGGCGATTTCACGCCAATTCCCTAAGCTTTGAACCATGGAGAGTGGAAATTCGTTCCCCGAGCCCTTCCCCATCCCCGAGACCGACGAGGAGCTTCTCTCTCAGTGCCGGGTCGAGACCTTCATGTCGGGCGGGAAAGGCGGGCAGCACCAAAACAAGACGGAAAGCGGGGTGAGGCTTGTCCATGAAGCGACGGGCATGGTGGTCACGAGTCGGTCAGAACGGAGTCAGCACCGAAACAAGGCCATCGCCCTGGAACGCCTCAGAAGGAAGTTGGAGAAACGAAATGAGCGCCCGAAGAAGCGCCGGGCGACCAGAGTACCCAAAGCAGAGCGAGAGAAACGCATTGCCGAAAAGAAGCGACGGGGTCGGGTAAAAGAGACGAGGAAAAAACCACCGGTGGAGCGAGATGACTGACCGCCCACCCAGGACCGGCCGGTTCCCGGCTAAACGATTCGCCTTTCGCGCTTGAGGTGGACCCCGGGCAGGACTATTCTTGGGCCGGCTGGATGGCCTGCGGGAGGAGGCCAGCCACCCCCCGCACATGCAACCTGAGCAGTTGAACGTCGGACAGGAGATCAAGTGGAAAAGGAAAGTATCAGGGTCCTTTTGGTGGACGACGATCAGGGTGATTTCGAGATGATCCGCGCCATGCTCTCCAAGGCGGAACATCAGAAATTCGAGCTGGACTGGGTGTCCAGCTACGAAGAAGCAATGGACGCCTTCGACGCTGCGGAGCACGACGTCTACTTCCTGGACTACTTCCTGGAAGACCGAACCGGCCTCGATCTTCTGAAAGAGGCTCGGGAACGGGGGATCACGTCTCCCATCATCATGCTCACCGGGCGAGGCAGCCGCACCGTGGACATGGAGGCCATGGAGCTGGGAGCCTCCGACTACCTCGTGAAGGGCCTCATCGACCCGGACGCACTCGAGCGGGCCGTCCGGCACGCCTTGGAGCGGGCCGAGGGTGCCCAGGCGGTCAAGGAGAAGAAGGAACGGGAGTTGGGTCCGGGTGGAGGCGTTTCTGCCGCGGGTACCGCTGTCGGCACCGAGGTCGGGGGAGGCTCGGGGGTCGGCGGGCTGTCAGGCGACGGCGCCCGATTCCGGGCCGTGTTTGCGTCCACCCGATCGGGGGTTGCCCTGGTCGGTCTGGACGGGACGATTCAGGAAGTGAATGCGTCCTTCGCCGGGTTCTTCTCACCCACCCCGAGGTGGACGGAAGGAATGTCCTATCTGGAGCTGCTGGATGAAAGCGACCAGGAGCCGGTGAGTCGGGAGTTTGAGACCCTTGGAAGGGGTGAGAAAGACCGTTTCGAGGCAGCCCGGCGCTTCATGATCCGGGAAGGCCACGTCCTCTGGGCCCATACGACGATGGCCCTCATCCGAAACGACGAGGGCCAGCCGGAGCAGGTGGTTGTGATGTTGGAGGAAACTGATCCAAGGACGTAACCGGGATGCGCCCGCCTCCTCCTAACCTCCGTAGACTCGTACGCCGAGAAGTAGGAACGTTACGGCTCCAATTCCCCAGGTAACGATCCGACGCGTGGTGAAGATCTTCTCGGGGATGTTCACCTCGTCTCCGGCGCGGAGCCCCATCTGGTCAAAGGTGAGCCCCTGTGCAATCGCCCTTTGGGTCTCCTTCCCGCCAAAAAGTAGGAGGCCTTCCCGCTGGACCTTGATTGCGCTCATCCGGGCCTCGCCCGTCGGGCCACCGGCCTGCATGATGGCCTCCCCGATCGGCAAATCGGCTGGAAACGTGTAGAACCCTGGTTGATTGACATTCCCGCCCATGGTGAGCCGGATCGTCGGCTTTACTCGCACGATCGGATCCCTGATGTATTTGGCCAACTCCTCCAAAAGGTGATCCTGCAACTCGGATCGAAGTATGCCTTCCAGGGAGACAGGCCCCACGTTGGGGATGAGTACGGACGGCCCGCCCTCCACGACCAAGGTGTCCGGGAACTCTTCTTCCCCTTCCACGAAAAACAGGATCTGGTCCCCGGGCTGGAAATCGCCGTACTCCAGCCGAGCCTGGATATACTCGAGGGCATCCACGGCCTTCTTGCGCTCACCGTCCCCCTCGTCGAGAGAGTCCGCGACTGCCTGGTGCCAGGCGAGGCTCTCTTCAAGTTCGGCTCGTGTCACTAGGGGAAGAGACCGCCCGATGCTCATCATGTCGACCTCGGTCTGAGCCGCGGACGGGGAGGCTAGAAAGGCCAAAAGGACAGCAAATAGCGCTAGACTTCGAAAGATCATATCCCTAGACACCTTTAGGATCGAACGGGATTGCCGGTGACCAACCTCAACGTTCAAGAATCGAACTGACGGCGAACCAATGCAAGGGTCACGCCCGAAGCCCTGAAAGACCCAAAGGGCAATCGTCCTTGCAAAACATATGTTCCCGCCGCATGATCGGAGGTCGCCTGCACCGACAGATGCCTGGCATGGCGAATGACCGCCGCGATCTGTTGCAAAGCGGATACACTTGGAGTGAAGCGGCAGAAAAGAGTCCGCAGGTTCAGGGGTGCAGCCTCGGTCATCGAGGAGCACGCTTCTTGCGGACAGAACAGTCTGGATCCGTACTGGGAGACAAACTGGAGAGCCGAGTGACATCACCGACGGTTTTGTTGATTGAGGACCAGGAGTGGACTGCCCGCTCCATCGAAACCATCCTGCGGCATGCGGAATTCGCCGTCTTCAAGACATACACCGGCCGCCAGGGGTTGGAGGTGGCTCGGAAAGTGGACCCGGATCTGGTGTTGGTTGACCGCCATCTCCCCGACATGAGCGGCGGAGATGTGATCAAGGAGTTGAAGCAACTTCGGTCCATCGGAGCCACGACTCCGATCGCCATCATCACTGGTGGACCCGTGACCCAGGCGGAAAAACTCGATCTCTTGCGGGTCGGGGCTTGGGAGATCTTCGTCTCCCCCTTCGATCCCGAGGAGCTCTCGCTTCGAGTCAACACCTGGGCTAATGCCAAGCAAGAGGCGGCAAGACTCGAAGAGGAGAGTCTGGTCGATTCGTTGACCGGGGCCTACAACTTCGACGGACTGAGCCGTAGGGTCCGAGAGATCGTGGCCGAGTCCAGAAGATACGAAAGGCCGATGGCCTGTATCGTGTTGGGGGAACCTCTTCCGGGGGAAAACGGGGATCGGAACAAACCCTCTGAGAACGATGTGGATCGGAGGGTTGTCGACACGCTGCGGGAAGTCTGCAGGGTTTCCGATGCTGTGGGTCGGGTCAGGGATCGCGAGTTCCTCGTCGTAGCCCCCAGTACCGACGATTCGGGAGCGGCTGTCCTGGTCAAGAGGATCCTCGAGGCTCTGGACGCCTCGGTCGCAGAGATTCCCATCCGGGCCGGCGTCTTTTCCCTAAAACGCTCCCCGAAAGAGCCCCTGGACATCACGGATCTGCTCGGTCCCGCCACTGCCGCGTTGAGGCGGGCCCAGCAGGGCGATGATCGGGTTTCCTTCCAGTCCTTCCAAGCGAATTGAGGAGACCGAAGACTACCTGAGGGGAGTTACTCGGGGAAAATACAATGGGGCGGGCCAACGCGGCCCGCCCCATTTTCTTTCCGGTCAATCCAACCCGGCTAGTCTTGGACGGCCCCGACCTCTTCTTCCTCTTCGGAGGCCTCATAACCAGGTAGGTAGTGGGAATAGTATCGGTAATAACCCTGACCGATCTGGGGCGTGAAGTCATTCAATACCGCCCCGAGGAGTCGGACCGGGAGGCGAAGGAAGGACTCCATCTGAACGGAAGCCATGTCCTTATTGGTTGTCCCGGACCTGAGCACTGTCAGCACACTGCCGGCATGGGCGCCCAGGACGTATGCGTCACTCCCCGCTGCCATCGGGGGACTGTCAAGGATGATGACCTCATACCTCCGCTTGAGCCCCGCCAAAAGGGATTGCATCCCAGACGAGGTCAGGAGTTCAGGTGAGGTCGAGGTCTTGGAGCCAAAGGCGATGAAATGAAGCTTCGGGTTGTCCGTGTTCTGGACAACCTGATGGCTCTTTCCATTCATGAGGAAATCGGTCAATCCCGGTTTCCGATCTCTCTCCAAGATGTGGTGAAGGTCACCTCGTCGTGTATCGCCATCGACAATAACCGTCTTTCGGCCCAGGTCGGCAAATGCATTTGCCAGGTTGGCGGCCACGAAGGTCTTCCCTTCCCCTTCGGATGGACTCGTGATCGAGAGGATCAGTGGCCTTGTGGCCCCGAAGGCGTAGTCGATCTTCATCCTCAGGTCCCGAAAAGCCTCCCTGATCTGTTCGGAATTGTCTGTCCCCACCGTCCCCCTTCGATACCGCGGAATGGTTGCCAGCCAATCCAGGCCGAGTTGGTTTGAAATCTGAGCCGGATCTCGAAGCTTGGTGTCCATTCGGTCCAAAAGCATGACCAGAAGGAAGCCAACGGCAACGGGTATGAGGAAGGCAATCAAGGCAAACTGGATCCGCTGGTCTCCCGAAGGCACCTGAGGTACGATAGCCCGGTCGAGGATCCGGACATCCGGGATGCTGCTGGCTGCAGCCAAATTTGCCGTCGAATACCGCTGGCTCAAATCGATGTAGAGGTCGTTTGCGATCTGGTATTGACGCTCCCTCCGAGCTTCTTCTATTGCCCTGGGGGGGATTTGGGAGAGTTCACTGGCCCGGGATCCGATCAACTCCGCCATGTCATTCTCCCGTGCGGTGACCTCCGCGAGGAGAGTTTCGCCGAGAGCGGGGATGGTTACCTGCTCCAATCCCTCGACTCGCCCAATCAGATCGGCGACCGGACCATATTCATCGGTGTACCGTTCCCGGAGCACCCTCAGCTCCGCCCGTGCCTCGTTGAGCTGGCTCAAGGCCCCCATGAGCGGAGTCGACGCCTGAACGGGGGGGATCATCTCGAAAACCTCAACACGGACCCCGGAAGTTCGCGCCTGCTCGAGAGCGCTCGCCAACCGGCGTCGATGCCTCTGCAACTCCTCCTGGGTCAGCCTCAACCCGAAGAACTCGCTGAAAACCGTTTGAGTGGTCTGCTCTAAACCGGGAACGACCGGGGACGTTTCTTCCGAGGGAAGAGTGATCGTTCGTACCTGGTAGCTTTCCAGGGACTGTTCGGCCTGTCTGAGGTTTTCCTCCACCGTCCCCAGCTGGTCCTTGAGGATCCCCGTGAGCTCATCCAGTTTCGCACGTTTCAGATCCGCGGCGACGTCGACGTGCCTCTCCATGACCGCATTCAAAACCGAGGCCAACCGGCCAGGATCCTTTCCTCTCAGTTCGAGGCGAAGAAAGTTCCCTTGGCGGTCCAGGATGGATCCCTCGCGAAGACGAGAGGCCAACGAGCGGGCGGCGTCCCTGGGGGTGATGACCGAGAAGAGGAACCCCCTGTTCGCTGTGAGCACGGCCGGATCCGGCGACCAAATGAAGCCCAGGTCCTCCCCGACTCTGCCGCCAAGCCGACCTGAATCAATGACCCTCCCCTCAGCGGTGAGCAGGCTGAAATCCCGGCCGTTCTCACCCACTTCGAGCTCGTAGTCACCAGGGGCAAACATGGAATCGAGGGCAAAACCTCGAAAAGCGAGGGAATCCTCCGGTTGGTAGCTTAGATAGAGCCGCTCCTGAAGGACCACCGGGTCCAACACCTCGTACGAAGTCAGCAGCTCGACCCAGGACCCTGACTCGAGGAGCCCGCCCTGGGTGATGGGGCCGGTCATATCCGCCTGCCGGTCCTCGGTCGTGATCCAGATCGCGCCTTCGGCCTGGTAGGTCGGGGACACCTGTCCGAACGCCACGAAAGCCGCCCCGGCGCCGAGGGCCACGCCCAAGCCCAGCACCCACCAGTACCTTTTCAAAGCCGGGATCAAGCTCTTAAGGAAATTCCCGTCCTCTCCGTCAAAGTCGCGGAGGGTGAAGGGGGAGTCGAATGCCGGTATCTCGGCCTCGCTTCCCTGGGCCGGGACCCCTTGGTCGATTGGAGTAGGTAGATTCTCGCTCATTCAATGGATCTCGACGGAAAGTGGGACAGATGACCTCGTCATCCGACGAATCGTAGTCAAGGACCTCTCCTCAGCACCGACGATGCCAGTAACTGGCGAGCTGGTACCCGGAGAAGAGATCGACCTCTTTTCCAAATATTACGGAGTTCCTTACCTAAGAACAGTCTCCAGTCCGCAAGGGACCATTCGGACCGAATGGTTGGGAGCCCGTGGCGTGGACTCATCAACCTATAGCCAAACTGTTGCCGAGACACCACAGACAACCTTGCAGGAATGTGTAAACATATGAACATTGGAAGGTATACGGAGAACTCACTCTGAGGCCCTTACATGCTGGGAAAAGGGAATGCACGAGAGCGATTCAGGAATGACCGACCAAGCCGATAAACCGAAAACGGAGACGATATCCGTTCTCGTAGTGGACGACGAGTTTTCACTCCGGGAGAGTTGTGCGTCGCTGCTTCGGGGGGAGGGTTACACGGTGACCCTCTGTGGGCGGGGGGACGATGCGCTGGACCTCATCCGCCGCAAGAACTTCGATATCCTCCTGGTCGATCTTTTCATGAGCCAGGTCGGCGGAATGGAAATCCTGGAGTGCGCCCAAAACGACAGCCCCCACTCCCTCGTGATCCTGATGACGGGGAACCCTTCGGTGGAGTCCAGTTTGGAGGGGCTCAGAGCCGGAGCCTGGGACTACCTACCGAAACCTTTTTCCGCCACCCAGCTCCAGGTCCTCATCGGCCGGGCCGCCCACGCCATTCACGTTGCCCGAGAGACTCAAACCACTTCCGAGCGGGCACCCAGGGACGAAGCGGCGACCTCCGTCCAACCCGGACCCAAGATCCTAGGCGAGTCCGAAGGCATGCGGGCGGTGATCGAGTTGGCCCAGAAGGTGGCCCGGACCGATGCTTCCGTCTTTTTGACCGGTGAGAGCGGAACCGGAAAGGAACTCCTCGCTCATTTCATCCATGAGAATAGTAGGAGGAGCAGCCGGAGCCTGGTCCCCGTAAATTGCGCGGCGCTTCCGGAACCCCTCCTGGAATCAGAGATGTTCGGGCATACGGAAGGCGCGTTTACCGGTGCTACGAAGGCCAAACCCGGGCTCCTGGAGATCGCTCACGGAGGAACGCTCTTCCTGGACGAGTTGTCCGACATGCCTGCATCGGTCCAGGCGAAGATTCTCCGTGTCATTCAAGACGGGGTGGTTCGCCGAGTCGGAAGCACAAAAGTGGATGCCGTGGTAAATATCCGCTTCATCGCGGCTACGAACGTCGATCCTCTGGAGGCCGTCCGAAACGGCTCCCTCCGGCGGGATCTTCATTACCGCCTCAGGGTGGTCCCCATCCACATCCCCGCTCTCAGAGAACGGCGGGACGACATTCCGGTCTTGGCCAACAGTTTCCTGAGCGAGTTCTGGACTAACCACCGAGACGGTCAGGATCAGGAGCCCTACCTTTCGGGTGAAGCCATGGAAGCCCTTCAGAGGTGGGAATGGAAGGGCAACGTCCGGGAACTCAGGAACGTGGTGGAGCATCTGGTGGTTCTGGCAAGCCCGGGGTCCGAGATCCCACCCAGCGAGATTCCCTTTATTCACGAGGACCTCGATGGGGACGGCGGCGAGTCGACCTTCGGTCTGGATCCGTCCGTCCTGGAAGCCGACTACCACTCCGCCCGTGAAATGGTCATGGCGCAGTTCGAACGAGATTACCTGGACCATATAGTCCGGAAGTCCAACGGCAACATCTCCGATGCCGCCAGGATGGCCGGCGTCGACCGAACCACGCTTTATCGAATGATGGAGCGTCATGGGACATCCAGGGACAAGCTCCTTTCGGACCTCCGCCAATGACCCGGACTCTCCAGGCCAGGTCGTTCTCGCGAGTCATCTCCCAGGCAGCCGAGGTCGTTTTGAGTACGTGGCCGGAAGACTCGGGATATCGTTCGCGTGAAGAAGTCGGGAACTGCCTGGCGACGATCCTGGAAGCTGCAGAGGATGGTGAGAGACAGGAGTGGAAACAGCAAACGACCGAGTCCATCAGGAAGGACCGCCCCCTGGTCCGGAGGCTGCTTGAACCTCTGCGCCTCCACGTGCTTCTGTCTTCAGAGTCCCCTTCGGACGGGCTTCAGGCTCAGGACTTCCTGGATGCTCTGACACACCTCGAGACCGTGCGCCAAGCCAGCCTTCCTCGTGAAGCCAGAGAGTTCTCGAGTCGCCTCACCGATCCGGATGGCTTTGAGCTGCTCGTAGAAGTTGCACACGACCTTCGCTCCCCTCTTACGTCCATAACCTTCATGGCCGAAACCCTGCGGGCCGGGTACAGCGGCGATCTGACCGATATGCAAAAGGACCAGATGAGCCTGATCTGGAGTGCAGCATTCGGGATGATGTCGGTTTTCTCCGATCTGATGGACCTGGCCAAAGAGCGGGCCAACATGTTCGAGGACTCCCCAGGCCCATTCTCTATCAGCGGAGTGTTCGAGGAACTTCGGCAGATGGTCCAGCCGATGGTCGTCGTGAAGGGGATCGAGCTCAGGATGACCCCCCCACTCCATGAGAGCGTCATCGGCCATCGTTCGGCCTTGTTTCGCATTCTCCTCAACCTCACCACCAACGCGATCAAGTTCACCGAAGAAGGGTTCGTCGAGGTTTCGGCTCGTACTCTCGACCGTGATCGAGTGGAGTTTTCGGTGCGGGACACCGGAAGAGCAATCGCGCCAGAAGCCCAGGAAACACTCTTCGAGCCCTTCAAGAAAGCACGGGACCGAAGGGGCTATTTCTTCTCCGGAAGCGGGCTCGGCTTGAGCATCGCACGCAGGTATCTGAGGGGATTGGACTCAGAGCTGTTTTTTGAAACCAAACCGGGCTGGGGCACCCGATTCCATTTCGAGCTCCTCCTGAAACCGTCCCAGGGATTTTGAAATCCTTGACCCAAAACGGCGAATAACCGAAGGTGTAATCATACGTTTTGTAGCTGTCGTACGACATTCGTCGTCTCCCTGCCCCAATAGCGCCTGCGGGCCGGATACGCCCGACCGGCGTAGGTGATTGTTGGATAAGGTGTTACCCGACTTCGTGGGGATGGGGCTTTTTTAGAACGAGCTTTGCACATGGGAATCTGACAGGAATTCCCAGTCACTTGATCGGAAAACCGAGAGGGTCCTTTGGCACCGTCCGAAATCAACAAAGCCTTCAGAGCCGGAGAGGAAGATCTGTTCCAGCGGTGGATGTCTCCTGTCATCCGCTGGACCGCTCAGCCTGTGTTCCGAGATCAGCCTCTGGCCAAAGAAACCGTCAGCGATCAGACCCGCAGCGGGCGCGATTGGTCCCGAAGGCTTCTCAAC
>JABDNZ010000146.1 GCA_013043565.1 Gemmatimonadota bacterium
TCCCCGACCCAGGTAGGGGTTTCTGCGATTCCGACCACCAGCCCCTGCGTCCGGGCGTTGAAACTGTCGGCTCTTTCGTAGTCCGTCAGCGTGCCCTGAGCGCCCAGGAGACTCGGAACTCCCAGAAACAGGAAGGCGAGAAGAAGGAGGAACGGGGATGAGAAAGATCGGTTGTCATTCATGGCTTCTCCTCCAGAATCCGGCACGGCGGGCCCATTATCCAGGTGGCCCCATGGGAGCCTTCCGCTCCCCTCCGCCCACCTGGACCCCGAACATGCCTACCTGGCATATCACCGGGCCTCGACTTCCCAGTAGGATGAGGCGAAATCGGCGTTCCGGCCAGGTGGGTTCCCGATGCGGCTTCCTTGTGTGAGAAAGACGATGCCCCTATTGGTACCAGACGGCTGAATGCGGAAACCCTGTTTATTTAGCGTTTCGAGACCGGCATGCCTCATAACGAAAAAGACATGGCCGACCGTCTGTCGGCCCTTAAGACGGAACTCTCCCCGGAACTGGAAGTGATCCGGTTGTTGGGCACTGGCCGGATGGCCGAGGTCTATCTTGCCCGCCAGGTTTCCTTGGATCGGCTGGTCGCCATCAAGGTTCTGTCCCGCAGAATCTCCCGGGACGATTCCGCTCAAGCCCGATTCGATAGAGAAGCGAAGGCGGCCGCCTCCCTGGAGACACCCAATGCCGTCTCGGTCTACCGATCCGGCCATCTGGAGAACGGTGTCCCCTTCCTGGTGATGCAGTACGTAAAGGGGGGCACCCTGGAGGACCGGCTCCAGGCCGAAGGGCCCCTTCCCGAAGAAGAGGGGAGGAAGGTCCTGGCGGATATCGCCGATGCCTTGGCCGCCGCTCACGAACACGACTTCGTCCACCGGGACGTGCGGGCGGCCAACGTCCTATGTGACCGGGATTCGGGCAGGGTCCTCCTAACCGATTTCGGTTTGGCCGGTATCAGGCCGGAGAGTCAGAACGCAGACGCTCGGATTACCCAAACCGGCGAAATTATCGGCACTCCGGGATACCTGAGCCCCGAGCAGCTCAAGGGAGAATCGGCTACCGAGGCGACCGACGTGTTCGCGCTGGGGCTCATGGGCTATGAAATCCTCACGGGTACCGGTGCCTTCGAAGGGCGGAACCAGAGGGAGACCATCATGCGGTCCCTCCGGGAACCTCCTACCCCGCTTCAGAACCTGAAGCCCGGCATCGATGCCCAGTTGGCCCAGACGCTGGAACGGTGCCTCGCCAAGGAACCTGAAAAACGACCGACAGCCGCCTTTCTTTCCAAAGCTTTGGTCGAAAAGCCAAAGGGGGAAACGGACAGCCTGAAGCCGATTCCAGTTTCACAGGACATCAATGTCGTGGAGGGTCTTCTCAAACGGAGACTTCCGCAAACCGTGGTGGTGACCGGTGCCATCGGGCTGGCCGGTCTCTACTTCATCGGGATGCTCGCTGATGTCTATCAGGAGCCGATATTTCAAGCAGCCCTAGCTACCTTCGTGGGTAGCCTGATTGCCTCAGGAATCATTGCGTGGTTTCACGGGGAAAGAGGCCCTCAACGGGTGACCCCCCTCGAGGTCGTCCTCCTGGCCATCCTGACTCTCATCTGGCTCGCAGTTTTGGTGGCGATCTTCGTCTGGTAAGCCGATTCCAGGGCCGGGCTAGCCCCTCCTAACGGATCTCCGCGAAGGTATCGCAGGCGTCGGGGTTCCCCGTCTCCGGGCCCCGCTTCAGCCAGAACATCCTTTGCTCCGAGGAGCCGTGAGTCCACGATTCCGGAGAAACCCGGCCCTGGGTCTGCCGTTGGATCCGATCATCTCCGATGGCGCTGGCCGCCCGAAGCCCTTCTTCCACGTCCCCCGCTTCGAGCATGTTCTTCCTCGCCGCGGTGTTCCCCCACACCCCGGCCAGACAATCGGCCTGGAGCTCCATGGCCACTGAGTACTGATTCCTCATACGCGGGTTCGACCGCTGCAGCTCCCGGACCTGTCCCTCGATCCCGAGGAGGGTCTGGATGTGGTGCC
>JABDNZ010000148.1 GCA_013043565.1 Gemmatimonadota bacterium
GGCACATTGAGAATCAGGAACCGACCCTCGGAATTGGTCAGGGCGCCCAGCGCGAGCTGCGGCAGGTAAACCTGAGCCGATTCGAGGGTTTGGCCCGACGCGGCATCTTGGACGATTCCCGTCACGATGCCCCGTTCCTGGGCCTGGGTTGGTGCCGTAAACGCGAGTAGCATAAAACTCGCCCCCACGGCTAGGAAAGAAATCCTACGCCAAATCCCCATAAGGTGCCTCCTATGGTTTGGGACTGTGGCTTTTAGAGGTCGGAAAGCAACGCAGACCAACCCCATCCCCATGTCGCGATCGAACCTGTGTTCGACACAGGCACGGAATCACCGACTCCTGGTCAGGGAGTTGGTAGGGATACTGTGGAATAAGGCCGTGACACGACGGTGTCAATAGGTTTCGATGTCATTGTTCTTGGGCAACTTGGGGCTTCCCCCGTCCGGCCTTGGACGGAGATGCAAGATCCATTTTTGGACCAAGCCTTACACGTTCCTTACACGCCAGGGCCAGCGGCCGTTGTGTTCCTCGCGACAAGCGACGAAGATGCGGCGGCCCAGGGCCCCAACACACCAGGCTCCCCGGGTGTCAGAAAAGGGTGGGAACCGAGTCTCGGATCAACACAACGAGGGTCCGGGGCGTTCTTTCGAATAGAGGACACCATGGCGGGACAGACCCGGAAGTCCTTTCTGTTGGCGATGGGAATCACCACCCTCTTGGCGGCAATGCCCTTGTATGTGGATGGCGTGACCGCCCAATCCAGGACCACCTCCGTCGTGCGGGGCACCGTGGTCGGGCCAGAAGGACTGGCAGTGGAAGGCGTGGATATCACCATCCGGCACCTTCAAACCGGTGCCCAACAGGCCACAGCCACCAACACCCTCGGCCGCTACCTCTTTCCCCTTCTCCAACCCGGCGGCCCGTACGAGCTCAGGGCTTCCTTCCTGGGATACGCCGGCGAGCAACGGGACAGCATTCACCTGGCCGTCGGGGAAATCGTCACCATCGACATCCAACTTCGTCAGGAGGCCATCGAAGTCGAGGGGATCGACATCGTGGTTGACCGGGCGGAGGTCTTCAACCCCAGCCAGGTCGGGCCGTCCACTCGCATCACTGAGAGGACGGTAGAGGCCATGCCCCTCATGTCCCGGAACGTCATGGAGCTTGCCGTTCTCTCTCCCCTCGTGAAGGTGACAGAGAGCGGTGGCTTTAGCGTTGCCGGACAAAACGACCGTTACAACGCCATCATGGTCGACGGAATCCTCAACAAAGATGTCTTCGGCCTCACCTCAGGAGGCGTGCCCGGGGGCCAGGCGGGGGCAAAACTGATTCCTGTGGATGCGGTGGCCCAATACGAGGTGTTGGTGGCACCCTTCGACGTGCGCCTTTCGGGCTTCACCGGGGGTGTCATGAACGCCGTGACCCGGACCGGTACCAACGAGTGGCGTTTCAAAGCTTCGGCTGTCCGTCGGTCGGAAACCCTCATGGGCGACCTGGATCTCTCTACAGGACCGGTGGAAGCATCGGGCGTGGACCGCTCCCTCGTGGCCCTCTCCCTGGGGGGACCCATCCGGCGGGACCGAGGGCACTTCTACGTTACGGGTGAGTTCGAAAGGCGAAATCAACCGCCGCCAGGCTACAACCTGGGGCGTGACAATCCCCTCGTGGTCCGGATTTCCCCAGATGCCATGGGCAAGATGCAAAACCTCTTCGCCGATCGCTGGGGCCTGGACACGGGAGACCCAGGGACCTATCCCCTGGGCCAGCAGCTCTCCAATGTCTTCGGTCGGTTGGATTGGAACTTCGAAAACGGAACCCGGATCACCGTCAGGAACATCTTCTCCCACACCGACTATGATGAAAGCCCGAACCGTTTCGGGGCCTATCCTTACGAGCTTTCATCAAACGCCGTATTCCGTGAGTCACTGAACAACACCACCTCCTTCCAGCTCTTCTCCCAGATCGGCGACTGGGGGGCCAACGAGCTGGACGTGAACCTCCAATACACTTCGGATCAGACCAGGCCGGCCAGCGACTGGCCCCAGGTGGAGGTGGAGCTCCTGAGCGCAATCGAAGAATCCAGCTTTCGGCGCCCGGTGCGTGTGGGTGGGAACTTCTTCGCCCAAGAGAACGAGCTAGCCCAAACAAACGTCCGAGTCACCAACAGCCTGAACATCGAGACCAAGCGGGAGGGAAGAGTCGTTCTCGGGGCTACGGCTTCCTATTTTGACATCAACCACACCTTCCTGCCCGGGGCCGCCGGGGAATACTACTTCGCCAGCCCCGTCGACCTGGAGGCCAGCGCACCCCAGCGCTACCAGCGCACCGTTCTGGCAGAGGGAGAGTCCCCAGGGGTAGACTTTCGGGTTCTGGAATGGGGGTTCTTCGCCCAGAACCAGATCGATGCAGGGAAGGGCCTCACCATGAGGTTTGGTATTCGGATGGACGTGCCCTACGTCCTGGACTCCCCGGAGAAAAACTACCGGATCGAAAACGTCCTCGGGCACAGGACCTCAAATGTCCCTTCGGGGAATTTCCTCTTTTCGCCGAGGTGGGGTTTCAACTGGCAGAGCGACGGGGAGCTCACCACCCAGGTGAGGGGTGGGGCCGGGATGTTTGCGGGCCAGATCCCTTATGTCTGGCTGTCCAACGCATTCCACAACAACGGCCTTCGGTCCGTGACGCAGCTCTGCACCGGCCGGATAACCGACGATCCGCAAAGACTAGGTATCGGAGGGACTGTTCCGGCTTTTGACCCGAACAACCTGCCCACCGCTTGTGTCAATGGGGACTTCCTGGAACGCCGGAGCGTGGTGGTCTTCAAGAACGGCTTCAAATACCCTCAAGACATGAAGTTCTCCGCAGCTGTGGATCAGGAACTCTCCCAACGGGTGAGTTTTTCCTTGGGCTTCCTTTTTAATAAAGCCCTGAACCAGGTGGGCCTCAGAGAACTCAACATCGAGCGGGCCGGAGCCACCCACGATCTCGGACTCAACTCAGGGCTTGGGGATCCAGATCGCCGTTATTACCGGCGCCTCACCGAAGACCATGCCGGCAGAGTGCGCCTCCTTCCGGACTACGACCAGGTTCTCCTGGTCACCAATGAAGGTGAGGATTGGGGGGCATCCTTCAGCGCCGAACTCCGGGGCGCTCTTACCGACCGGTTGAACTTCCAGCTCGGATACGCCTGGGCAGGTTCGTGGGACCGCACAAGCTTCGTTTATACCGACATGATCTCCAACCTCGGTTTCCGACCGACCTCCGAGGACCCCAGCCGGCCGCGCCTGTCGAGCTCGAATTTCGACCGACCTCACAAGATCGTAGCGACCCTCTTCGGAGCTCCCTTTCCAGGGCTTCCCAACACTGAGGTTTCACTCCTCTACACCGGCCAGAGCGGGCTACCCTTCACCTACGTTTACCGCTTCGATCTCAACGGGGACGGATACCCTGGCCTGGGCGGAGCCTTCGACCGAAACAACGATCTTCTTTATGTACCTTTCGAGGGCACCGAGCTGCCGGCGTCCTTCACGACCATGGGGCTCATGAACAGCGCCCTGGAGACTGACGCGTGCCTGAAGAAATACCGTGGTGCGTTTGTCGAAAGGAACGGGTGTCGTACCCCCTTCGAGCACCGTCTCGATCTCCGGTTCGCCCACACCTTCCG
Source organism: Gemmatimonadota bacterium (assembly GCA_013043565.1). Taxonomy (GTDB): domain Bacteria; phylum Gemmatimonadota; class Gemmatimonadetes; order Longimicrobiales; family Gaopeijiaceae; genus JABDNZ01. Next base: position 3,665 of record JABDNZ010000148.1, read on the forward strand.
GCTGGCCGGCACTGACCTCCGCCTGGAGGGGGACCTCATCAACGTCCTGAACCTCCTCCACTCGGGGTGGGGAACCATCGAGACCATCCGACCCGTGCTCCCCCTCCTGGAAGACGCAACCCCCGACGGAGGAGACTTGAGGGTGGTGTGGGGCAGCTCCGTTCTGACGGAGCGGGACGAAGAGGGCAGGCTGCAAGCCGCTGATCCGTGGCAGAGAGTCTCCCCCGACTCCCAGTGGCAGCTCCAATTCGGTTTGCACGTGGTTACGGGAGAAGGGCGTTAGATTAACGCGGCCGCGTCGGGCTTCCTGCCGAAGGGGGTAAGTCCCGGAGTCGGCACACGTAAAAGGTCTTTAGTGTACTATTTGTTCAGTCCTCCCAAGCCCGGGAAGGTCGCTACGCAGGAGCTTTTTTTATGAAGTATGGACGGAATCTCTGGGTCCTGACTCTGGTCCTTTGGATTTTGGCGGCTGTCCCTGCCGCCTTGGAAGCCCAAAGCGTAGAAGGGAGGGTGACCTGGTCTGACGGCGAAGCAGTCGTCGCCGCAAAAACCACTCTTCTGGACGCTGGCTACGGGCCGGTCGCGGAGGGGGAAACCGACGCAGAGGGCCGGTATCGACTCCTGGCGCCTGATGCTGGGGAATACATCGTGGTTGTTGCGGCCGAGGGGTACGCCAGCCAGATGTCTGACCCTATCTCCATCACCGCTGGGGGAACGATGACCCTTGACGTGGTGTTGGCGGATCAGCGGGTTGGCCAGAGCCAGCTCGCCGCCACCGACACCATGTCCGATGCGGCGTTGCTCGCCACGGCCATCGCAGAGTCGTGCCAGGGTGCTTTCCTGGCGAACTTCCACGGTATCCTCTTCGGCATCGTCCGGGACGAGGCTACGGGTACTCCAATTCCCGACGCGACCATAGATGTCAACAGAGACAATCCGCAGGCAATGACTCCCGGGGTGTCCCGCCTCAATACCGAAAGCGGGGCCGACGGAGTTTATCTGATCTGCACGGCGCCGGCCGGTGAGGATCTTCGGCTTCGAGGCATCGCCGAGGGGACGGAGGGGGACTGGACCACCGAGAGGCTCCCGGCCGGTACCATGCGACGGGTCGACCTCCAGGTCCCGCTTTACGATCCGAACCAACCGGGCTCCATCGTGGGCAGGGTGCAGGATCAGGACTGGGGCAGGGAGATCCGGGGAGTCGAGGTAACCGTCAAGGACACCAATCTGCGGGTCGAGTCGGACGCCCGTGGGTATTTTCGGATCCCCGAGCTCCCGTGGGGCGAGTACACCCTGGCCTTCGAACATCCCTCCTATGGACAGCACGAGCAAACCTTGAGGGTCATCGGAGGCAAATCCCATGACATCGAGGTACATCTCCCTCCCGAAGCCATCGAGATGCCGGCCATCATCGTCAGGGTCAGGCCCAGGCGTTGGTACGGCGATATGGTCAACCTCCAGGACCGTATTGATAGGGGCGTCGGATACATCGTGACCC